>JAYWHK010000351.1:0-15565 GCA_043777755.1 Saprospiraceae bacterium | reverse complement strand
ACGTCAAGAGAATTTCTTTTGGTATGCCTAATTTTGAGCATTTAAGACTGCGTGTTTTACTTAGGTCTTCTTAGTCCACAAAAATTTTAAAAGAACCTGATATTTTAATTGATAAAACAAATATGTTTGCAAATAGAACAAGAATCAAGTGCTAATGTAGCATTATTGTGACATGAGAAATAATAAAAAATTTCTGACGCTATCTTTTTTTTGTGGTGCGTTCAAAACAACGCTTTCAGCCTTGTGAATGTGGATAACCGTAAATGAAATTTATGGAAAATAAAATAGTGATGCAACGCCGAAGGTGTTGAATTTTGATAAATACTACACATTCAACACCTTCGGCGTTGTCAAAGCGTAGGTTTTCTACCGTAAATTTCATTTACGATTATCCAAATTTAAGCCCATTCGGGCTTATAAAGACTTATAACCACAAAAAAATAGCATCAGAAAAAAAATTACGAACGGTAAGGAATACCAAAGGTCGAGCCGTCCATACTTGGGTGTGAATTGGGAAAAACACTTTGTGCTTCGTCCAAAATTTCGGAAAAATCTGAAAAACGGGCTGAGTAATGCCCCGTGATTAACATTCTAACGTTGGCTTTTTTTGCAATTTGTGCCGCTTGGTAAGCTGTAGAATGTAAGCCCCATTCTGCATTTTCGAGGAAACGCTGAGTAAAAGTTGTTTCGTGGTACAACATATCTACACCTTCAATAATTGGTATGATTTCTTCCGAATAAGCCGTGTCTGAACAAAAAGCATAAGAACGTGAGCGAACAGGAGCTGTCACCATTTCCGAATTTGGAACAAAAACACCATCGGCAGTCGTGAAATCAGCACCGTTTTTGATGTTCATAATTTCCGAAAGCGGAATACCATATTCAGCAATTTTTTCTTTGATGAAATTGGGTAAAAAAGGTTTTTCTTTGAATAAAAAACCAGCACAAGGTACTGTATGTTTGAGAGGAATGGTATGAATGGTCAAACCATCATTTTCGTAAATGAGTGTATGTTTTTCAGTGTCTATAACGTGAAAATGAAGCGTATATAAAAGGTATGAATCAGAAAGACGTATGACCGTTTCAATGATTTCTTGCAATCCCGCTGGCGAAAAAATATGCATTGGCTCACTTCGTCCATTCAAACTCAGAGAAGTAAGCAATCCTGGCAAACCAAAAATATGGTCGCCATGCAGATGGCTGATAAAAATATGGTTGATACGATTGCGAGGAATATGGAAATCCGTCAGGCGCATTTGCGCACCTTCACCACAATCTACCATATACCATTGGTCTTGAATGTTCAAAACTTGACTCGTAGGAAAACGCCCGTAGGCAGGTGTTGCAGCCGCTGTGCCAAGAATAGTAACTTCAAATTTCATATATTTATTTAGTTCCAAAATACTGTCAAGGTTTAAAAAACCTTGCAATATTTAAAGTGTTTTACGTTTTTTTGAATGTTTTTTTTGCAATAAAAAACCCTATCTGCGCATGACGCAGATAGGGTTTTTTGAGCAATAATTTTGTGGCAGATGTCTATAAAAAAGGCTTAGTCTTCAAATTCTTTGCGAAGACGACGCTCAACTTCTTCCATACGAATGTGCTCTACAGCTGTGGTCATGTTTGGTGCAAGAGCCAAAATAGAATCCAAACGAGAGATTTCAATCAATTTTTTGACATTAGGATTAACGATTCCAGTCAGTACAAACGTTCCTTTATCTCCTTTCCAAAGGCGGTTCGCTGTCAAAATAGCACTCAGCCCTGATGAATCGACAAAATTCACCAATGAAAGGTCTAAAATAAAATTCCTAATACCTTCTGATTGCAACATGATAAAGTCAGCCTTCAAATCTGGTGCAATAATCGAGTTAAGATTGTCTTCTTGTAATTGAAAGATAGTATAATTATCTCTCCTATCAACGCTATATTTCATTCTTAAAAATTTATTATATTTTTTGCTTTAAAAGTCAGCAAATTTCAATTTGTGCTGCAAATGTAACATTTAATTTTTTTCAAAGAAATTTTTTGCTTTAATTTTTTACAAGAAAATGTAATTATTAGGCGTTCATAGCTGTATCTTTGCTTTTTTAAACAAAATTTATAATTTCTAATGAGATTTTACGCCATTATTTTTTTCCTTTTTTTAGGATTTTCTTCTTTTTCCCAAAACAACCAAGATACCACCATTTATCATATCGCTGAAAAACAACCTTCTTTTCCCGTTTGTGATTTTGATTGGTTAAGCGACAAAGAAAAAGACAGTTGCAAATTGGCAAACTTGATGTATTTTCTTGGCAACAACTTGCGTTACCCTTCCGAAGCCCGTGAAAAAAACATTATGGGTCGTGTAGTCGTTCAATTTGTGGTAGAAAAAAATGGTACTATCACCAATATCAAAACACTCAAAGACATTGGCGGTGGCTGCGGAGAGGAAGCAATCCGCATCATCAACCTCATGAATGTGATGAATATAAAATGGAATCCTGGCATTACTCAGGGCGTTCCTGTTCGTGTCAATATGGTTTTGCCTGTTCAGTTCAAATTGACAGAAGACCCTGGCTACAATGTAGTTGATGGTATTCCAATTTTTTACCTTTTGGACAAAGCTCTAAAACTAAAAGATTCTACAACGAATATCAATGCTGTTTTACAAAAGAATTTGAAAAAAATGGCGATGCTGAATGACAGCTGTAAAGTGGGTGTTATGCAAACAGAAATTGTCGTTTTCCCTGATGCTTCCGCAAAATTAATCCAATTAGATGATTTTTTCAACTTGGGAAGTGATGCGCAATTTGAAGCGATTCAAGCAGTAACAAAAACAGCTGGCGCATGGATTCCAGCCGAATACAAAGGTAAAAAAGTGCCTACCTCACAAGTGGCTCGTATTGTTTTTAAACCTGATGCACCAAAATGTAAATCAGCCGTAGAAAATTTTGAAAAAGCCTATACTATCATGCAAGAAGCGGTTGCTTTGACTGAAAAAAAAGAAGACGAAGCCAGCCTTCTAAAATTCAATGATGCCGTCAAAATGATGCCTAATAATATGGAATTTCTTTATCTTCGTGGCATTGTGAACATGAATTTGAATAAAAAAGCTGATGCTTGTAGCGATTTGACAAAAGTAAAAACGACACTTAATGTCAATTGGGTGGATAATTTGTTGCCGTTGTTGTGTAATTAAGAAAATAGTCGTAAGTCAGTATGGTCAAAAAGTCGTAAGTCCTGTGAGTGTACTCATGTATGGACTTACGACTTTTTAACTTACCGACTATTTTGACTTACGACTATTAATACTGCTCTTTATCGTTTGGAAAATCCATAGATTTCACATCTCTAATATAATGCTCGACAGCTCCTTTCATCGTATCAAAAAGTTCTAAATAACGACGGACAAATCGAGGTTGAAAATCTTTGCTGATGCCAAAAAGGTCGTGTGCAACCAATACTTGACCATCTGTATCGTTTCCTGCGCCAATACCTATAGTAGGAATATACAAACTTTTTGATACTTCTTCCGCTAAATTCGCTGGAATTTTTTCTAAAACAATACCAAAACAACCTGCTTCTTGCAATGCAAGCGCATCTTCACGCAATTTTTGCGCTTCCGCTTCTTCTTTTGCTCGTACAGAGTACGTTCCGAACTTATAGATAGACTGTGGCGTCAAACCTAAGTGACCCATTACAGGAACACCTGCCGATAATATTCTCAAAATAGACTCCACAACTTCCGAACCACCTTCTAATTTGACAGCGTGTGCGCCAGATTCTTTCATTATTTTGATGGCAGATTTTAATGCCAATTCGGAATTGCCTTGGTATGTTCCAAAAGGCAAATCTACCACAACCAAAGCTCTTTTTACAGCACGAATCACTGATTGCGCATGGTAAATCATCTGGTCTAAGGTAATAGGAAGGGTTGTTTCGTGTCCAGCCATCACATTTGATGCCGAATCACCAACTAAAATAATATCAATGCCCGCTTCGTCCACGATGCGTGCCATCGAAAAATCGTAAGCGGTCAGCATAGAGATTTTTTCGCCCTTCGCTTTCATCGCTTGAACCGTATGAACGGTTACTCTTTTTACTTCTTTGTGTACTGACATACTACTACTATATTGTTGAATTGTTAGATTGTTAGATTGTCGCTAAACACACTTTTTTTAGTTATTTAATGTTTGAAATAGTTCTAACTAATTGAAAACCAAAATAATACAACAATTACAAACCATAGCAAACTTTTTAAACAATGTAATGAGTTAGAACATTTTAACTATTTTATCACATCATCGTTTGCATTAATTTTTGCACTTTTTTAGCTTCGTCATAAGCTTTTTCTTGAAAAAAAACATCATTTCCAGCATAAATAATGGCACGGGCGGAATTGACCAAAAGCCCGATTTCTTCATTCCGACCATTTTTTACAACGCCTTCCAAATCGCCACCTTGCGCACCGATGCCTGGCACTAAATAAAAGTTTTGAGGTGCAATTTTTCTAATTTCAGCAAATTTTTCGGGATGTGTTGCTCCAATCACAAACATCAGTTGCTCTGCACTACCCCATTCTTGTGCTTTTTTAATGACATTTTGATATAAAAGTGCATCATTAGACGTTTTCAAAAACTGAAAGTCACCCGAACCAATATTCGAGGTCAAACCCAATAAAATAACCCATTTTTCATCATACTCTAAAAATGGTTTTACCGAATCTTCACCCATATATGGCGCAACGGTAATGCTATCAAAATTATACGTTTGAAAAAAAGTTTGCGCATACAAACGGGACGTGTTTCCGATGTCACCACGCTTTGCATCAGCTATTGTAAAATGCGTTTTAGGAATATAATTGATGGTTTTTTCAAGCGATTGCCAGCCTTTAACGCCCAATGCTTCATAAAAAGCAATGTTTGGCTTGTAAGCAACACAATACTCCGCAGTAGCATCAATAATGGCTTTATTGAACTCGAAAATAGGGTCTTCGCAATCCAATAAATGTGCAGGAATGTTAGACAATTCTGTATCTAAGCCAACGCAAAGGAATGATTTTTTTGCAAAAATTTGATGAACAAGTTGTTCTTTAGTCATAATATTTTACTGAATAGTTTTCTTTTTAGTGAACAACGCACAACTAACAGTGAACAGTTTTTTTTAGTGAACAGTGTGCAACTAACAATCCTCTACGATTGTATTGTTAGTTATTCTCTGTTAGTTGTTCACTGAAAAAAAATTAATTAACCGCAATAACCCCTTGAATTTCGGGCATTTTAGAACGAATAGATTGCTCTACACCAGCACGAAGCGTCATAAATGACATTGAGCAACCATCACAATTGCCAAGCCATTTTATCTGTACCAACATATCGTCCGTTACACCAATCACTTCAATATTTCCACCATCAACCGCCAAATGCGGTCTGATGTCATTGAGTGCAGCATCTACTTTTGCTATTAATTCTGATTTATCCATATTATTTACATCAATTTAAAGCAAAGGTATAACAAATTTAAAGAAAAAATTGTTTTTCTCATCAAATTTCTATTATCTTTGTGATTGTATAATATTTATTTAAAATAAAACAATGTGCAAACTACACAAAAGCGCATCGTAAATAGTATGGGTATCGACGTTGTAGCATATTTAGGGCATCTATTACATCGGAATAATGTTGCCATTCTTCCGAATTTCGGAGCGTTTGTCGCTGCGCCGACCCCTACGGTTATAGACCATGCTCGAGGGATTCTGCATCCGCCTTCCAAACTGATTTCCTTCAACGAAAATCTTAAAATCAATGATGGTTATTTAATCAATCATATCAAAGCAAAACATGGAATTGAACACCATGATGCACGCTTGGTTATTGATAATTTTGTGCAATCGCTGAATGAAATTTTAGCAAGTGGAGAATCTGTTTTATTGGATAAAATTGGAAAAATCTACTTAAATCCTCGAAAACAAATCGTTTTTGAACCCGATGGAAAAACCAATTTTAATCCAGCAACCTTTGGTCTGCCTAATTTGAAATACCATGCGTTGCAAAGAGAGAAAGTGGAAAGTGGGAAAGTAGATAGTAAGAGAGAGGAGAGTGGGAAAGTAGAAAATACAAAAACATCTGACAATCAACAAGATACACCAAATACAGCTTCTGAATCCTCAAATAAATTGCGAGGAATTTTGGATTATTTGCCAAGAAAAAGAGCATCACTTTTAGCTGCTGGTCTTTTGGCTGCAACCTTTACAAGTGCTATTTACCTTTATAGTAATAAAAAATCAAGTGAATCGGAAGACTCTTTTGTTCACGTTGCCGAAAATCGGGTAAACGTAAAACCTGGAAAAGAAGAAAACGCTAATGTGCCAGTAATTGAAGAAAAAACACCTTCGCCAACAATCAATAGCGAAGACCTTTCTATCAGTGAAAAAGCAACGCCCAAGACACAAGACAGAGAAATAAAAAGCAGCGACATTATTGACGACAATGGTCAAAAAGAAGCTGCAAAGAAATTTTTACCAAAAAAGAAAATAAGCGAAATGCCTATCGTTGATAATGGTGCATTTTCGCAAATTGTTTTTGTTGGGTCTTTTTCAAGTGAAAAAAATGCAAAAAAAATGGCTCGAAAACTGAAAAGAAAAGGTTTTCTTGTAATCCGTGAAGATGCAAATGGCATGAAACGAGTCGGAACAAGTGTTTCTTTCAATGACGATACTGAAAAAATAAACAAAATTAACCGTATCAAACGTTTGTTTGGTAAGCAAAGCTGGGAAAAACAATAATTTAAGCCTAAATGTAAAATTCCTACGAGATAATTCTAAAAGTTTAAATTACAAAATATTTTAATGACAAGCGACGATTCCTATTTTCAAAACTCAGAAGAAATTAAAACTGATTTACTAAACGTTGATTTTCAAGCTGGTGCAGTTCTTTTAATAGACAAACCTCTCCTTTGGACCTCTTTTGATGTGGTCAATAAAGTCCGTTCTCAACTCAAACACAAGTTGAATATTCCTAAAATCAAAGTCGGTCACGCTGGTACGCTCGACCCGATGGCAACAGGTTTGCTGATTTTGTGTACAGGTAAATTCACACCTCGCATCAACGAATATCAAGACCAAATCAAAGAATATACAGGCGTAATTACACTTGGTTCTACACGTCCTTCTTATGATTTAGAAACTGAAATTGACGAAACTTTCCCGACAGAACACATTGATAATGAACTACTTGAAAAAGTAAGACAAACTTTTGTTGGCGAACAAGACCAATATCCACCTATTTTTTCAGCGATAAAAGTAGATGGCAAACCAATGTACAAAGCAGCTCGAAAAGGTCGTGACATTGAAGTACAAGCCCGTAGGATTACGATTCACGAGTTTGAAATTACGAAAGTCACAATGCCAGAAGTTCATTTTCGAGTAAAATGCTCGAAAGGTACGTATATTCGTTCTTTGGCGTATGATTTTGGAAAAGCCTGCAACTCTGGCGGACACCTCAGCGAGCTTCGCCGTACCGAAAATGGTCGTTTTTCAGTCAATGACGCTTTCACAATGGAAACTTTTATGGAAGCAATCATCGCAAGAGGAGAAATGGAAAATGTTGGACAGTTGAATGGTTGATTGTTAGAAACCTAACAAAAAAAGTAGGAAGCGATTTTTCTAAGTTGCTTGTTGCTGTAATTTTTTGTGTACAACATTTTTTAATCGCTGCATGAATTTGTAACTAAAACAGCCATTTTTCTATCATTTTTTGAGTGAAAAAGACTTTCGTACAAAAAAAGTATATATTTGTATAATTCTTTAATAGAGGATTCAGGATTTTCTTATAAAAGCGGCAGAGCCGCAAGATATTTGTCATGCTTTTGGCTTGATGGCGCAAAATGCGCTCATAGCAATAGTACATTTTCCTCGTTTTGAAGGTGCAGCGCACCGCAATATTAAAATTAATGTCACGGTGCGCTGCACCTTCAAATGTAATTTTGGTTGCTTTTTCTACAAATATCACGGTGCGCTGCACCTAAAATATTTTTATAAGAAAACCCTGATAGAGGATTCTATTTTCAAGTACAAAATGGTGAAAAAATTCAATATAACAGGAAACTGTCATGCAAATATGCACTACATGGCAGATATTTCTAAAAAATTAAAGCGCACTTTTGCAATGGTCGAAAGTGGCGATTATTTTATTATCAATCGCCCACGACAGTATGGAAAAACAACGATCCTTTTTGCGATTGAAGAAAGAGCAATACAAGAAAAAGATTTTGTTGTTTTCAATATTACTTTTGAAGGTTTGAACGAAAAAGATTTTGAAGATACTGATACGTTTATAAGGTTTTTTACGGATTTGCTCATTGAGCACAATAAAGAAAAGCAGTATATCCCTGAGCAACAACTTAATGACGCCATTAAACAAGTGGATAACCCTTCATTAGCTAATATTATTAAAAGTATTTGTAAAAAAATCAATAAAAAAATTGTTCTAATTATTGATGAAGTAGATAAAAGCTCTAATAATCAATTGTTTTTGAGCTTTTTAGGAACATTAAGGGCTTTATATTTGAATAGAGTACATTCGACTACTTTTCACTCGGTTGTCCTCGCTGGTGTGCATGATGTTAAAAGTCTAAAACTAAAACTGCGCCCCGATGAAGAAGAAAAACTAAACTCGCCTTGGAATATCGCTGCTGATTATAAGGTAGATATGAACCTACAAATTGACGAAATCAAGCCAATGTTGGCAGATTATTGTCAAGAACGTGGTGTGACAATGAACATTAATGAAATTGCGGAACGTTTGTTTTATTACACTTCAGGTTATCCTTTTTTGGTCAGCAAGTTGTGTAAAATGATTGATGAGCAGATTTTAGCAGAAAGAGAAAATCAAGAATGGACGGCAGATGATGTAGAATTGGCAGTAAAAGAATTGGTAAAAGAAAGCAATGCAAATTTTGACACTTTGGTCAAAAATTTAGAAAACAACAAAGAACTTTATGATTTAGTGCATAGAATTATTGTCAATAATGATAAAGTTTCGTTCAATATTCATAATCCTACCACTAATTTTGCATCAATATATGGTATTTTGGTCAATAAAAATGGTAGTGCAGTGGTGCATAATCGTATTTATCAAGAAGTTATCGTCAATTATATGACAAATAAAATGGAACAAGCCCAAGCAGCAAGTGGTTCGGATATTGGAATAGGCTACAAAAATGCAGACAAAACGCTCAATATGGAAGCCGTAATGTTGGGTTTTCAAGCATTTATGAAAAAAGAATATTCTAAAAAAGATAGAAAATTTTTAGAAAAAAATGGGCGCTTGGTGTTTTTAGCGTTTATAAAACCCATCATCAATGGTTCGGGTTATGACTTCAAAGAACCCCAAATTTCGGACGAAAAACGCCTTGATGTGGTGATTACTTATTTGCACCAAAAATTTGTTGCCGAACTCAAACTTTGGTATGGTCCAAAAGCACATGAAGAAGGATTGGAACAATTGTGCGATTATTTAGACCGCCAAAACCTCGACACTGGCTATCTTCTTATTTTTGACCATTCCGAAATAAAAAATTGGCAGTCCGAATGGGTGGAAACCGCTGGTAAAAAAATATTTATCGCTTGGGTGTAAATCGTGGAGTGTTTGATTTAGAAAATAAAAAAGCTCTGCCGTATTTACGTGATAAGTAATTAAGCCAAAATAAAATATCGTTCATCAAATTATCTTCTTCAAAGCCTTTTCAATTAAATTTCTTTGTTCTGGTGAAAAAACACTTGAGTCAATTTCCATGTCTTTGACTTCATCAAGTAGGATTTGACGGTGTTCGGGATTGTCCAAATCGCCAATGATTTGATGTATCGTATTCAAAATAGCAAGAACAACAATAGGATCACCTTTGCCCCAAAAGTAAATTTGGTCAAAAGAATGATTAACAATATGCTTAAAATCGGGTTCTTTGATGGAAATATTGGGCAGTAAATCCTGAGCATTCATAGACGGAAATGCTTGATTACCAATAGAATGTACAATCACACCAATATAATTCAAACAATTTATCGCAGTCGTCGGGTCATTCACAGCAGGTGAAATTGCTTTGATAGCAATGTCCACCAATTGACGAATCCCATAATTCAAATCATTCTCGACGCTACGGTATTTTCCTATTCTAAAAGCATTTTGCAATAAAATTTTTTCTGCATCTGTCAAAGGATTGTCTTTCCTGCCAAACATCGTAATCAAGGTTTCGTTTGGCTGAATAAACGTTCCGACAATTTGGGTACTCTTGAAAAAAGCATCTTTGTATTTTTCCGCTACATAATTCACAACGGCGTAATCAATGGATTGCAAATACCCCATTCCATTGGCTTTTATTGCTGTTTGAGGAAAAATTGTCCAATTGGAATTGCTGATTTCAGGCGTAAAATCTTCAGTATCATAGTTTTCATCAATGTTTTTTAGGACTTGCAAAGCAATTTTTTGAGTAATTGTCCCGACATTCATCGCATTGGTAATATAAGAAAAAAACAAAGGCAGCACAATTGCCACCAAAGAAATGCCATAAATCAAACCTATAATCGGGAAAATTTTATGTTCTTCCGATTTCAAACCCAATAGTTTTAGAATCAAACAATAAGCAATGTTACAAACAAACAACGCTAAAATCAGCCCAATTTTTTTATCTTTTGCAAAAAAATTGCGCAAAATCCTTGGCGAAAATTGAACAGAAGCCAATTGTATGGATACCAAAACAAATGTAAAAGTCGTCACCACAATGGTCGTTTGAATACTAATATTGAGCGAAAGCAGTTCGCCATAATCCACATTTTGTGCTTGAAAAGCCGCCCAAAACAAGGCAATCAACGCACTTAAAATAACAATAATGTAAAAAATTCTTTTCATAGAACAAAAATAGTCCATTTTTTGATATTTTTCTATCTTTTTTGCAAATAACTGGAGTTCGGGTTTTAACCCGAATAGTATTTTCGCTGTTCGGGTTAAAACCCGAACTCCAGTTATTTTGATACTTTCCTTTCCTTTTTTATAAAAAAATTATTTTTTGCACTATATTTGCAGCTTAAATAAAAAAACTACGACCATTCATAATTATGCAAAAAGTACAAGAATACATCGTTGCGAATAAACAACGATACCTCAACGAATTAATTGATTTTTTGAAAATCCCTTCTGTCAGTGCCAATCCTGCACACGACGGAGATACTCGCAAAACAGCTGAGTTTGTCAAAGCTCGTTTGGAAGCGGCTGGTGTGGACAAAGCTGAAATCTGCGAAACGCCTAAACATCCAATTGTTTATGCAGAAAAAATGATAGATCCTTCGCTGCCAACGATTCTGATCTATGGTCACTATGATGTTCAACCTGCTGACCCTTTAGAGTTGTGGAATTCGCCACCGTTTGAGCCTGTTATTAAAAAGACAAAAATTCATCCACAAGGAGCGATTTTTGCCCGTGGTTCTTGCGATGACAAAGGTCAAACCTTTATGCACGTGGCGGCTTTTGAAGCGATGGTAAAAAACAATGCTTTGCCTTGTAATGTGAAGTTTTGTATCGAAGGTGAGGAAGAAATTGGGTCGCCAAGTTTCCGCCCTTGGGTAGAAGCAAACAAAGCAAAATTGGCTTGCAATGTTGTTTTGTGTTCTGACACCTCTGTAATTGCCAACGATATTCCTTCGATTACGACAGGTGTTCGTGGTTTGGCATATATGGAAGTAGAAGTTGTAGGACCAAATCGTGACTTACACTCAGGCGTTTATGGTGGTGCAGTGGCAAATCCTGTTAATATTTTAGCAAAAATGATTGCTTCACTACACGACAAAAACGGTCGTATTACCATCAAAGGTTTTTATGACGACGTAGAAGAAGTATCTTTGGAGGAACGTGCTGAAATGGACAAAGCTCCTTTTAGCCAAAAAAACTTCAACAAAGATTTAGGTATTAAAAAAGAACAAGGTGAAAAAGGTTATACTTCTAACGAGCGCACTTCGATTCGTCCAACCTTAGATGTAAATGGAATTTGGGGCGGTTACACTGGTCCAGGTTCAAAAACAGTGTTACCATCAAAGGCTTCTGCGAAAATTTCTATGCGCCTCGTTCCGAATATGCGTAGCGAAAAAATTTATGAATTGTTCACAGAACATTTCACTAAATTAGCACCAAAATCGGTTCAAGTAAAAGTAACGCCGCACCACGGTGGAGAGCCTGGCGTAACGCCAATCAACACTCCAGAGTACAAAGCAGCACATTTGGCAATGGAAAAATCGTATGGAAAAACACCGCTTCCGAAGCGTGAAGGTGGCTATATTCCAATCGTTTCATTGTTCAAAGATGTGTTAAATGTGGACTCTATCTTGATGGGATTTGGCTTAAACAGTGACGACATTCACTCTCCAAATGAGCATTATGGTTTGTTTAATTTCTACAAAGGAATCGAAACAATCCCTTATTATTTTGAGAATTATGTGAACCTTAAAAAGTAAAACAGTGAACAACGAACAGTGAACAATATTGTTCACTGTTCGTTGTTCACTGTTCATTGAATAAATTATGTACGCTATATCACCCATATCCATTATTCCTGTTCGGGCGCAACCGAATGAAAGGAGCGAAATGGTGACGCAAATTTTGTTTGGAGAACTTGTAGAAGTTTTGAATACAAATAAAAAATTGCAGTCACTACACCCAGGTTGGTCGCACATCCGATGCGATTGGGACGGTTATTTGGGTTGGGTAACGACCAAACAACTACAGTTTTTACAATTACAAAAGCCTGATATTCAGAATATTGCATACAATTACGAAATTATGCAAGCTGCCATGAGTAGCGATTATTCTGTTCCGATTACCATTGGCGCAACACTACCCGATTACGATGGTCTGAGTTTTAATATTGGTGAAAAAAAATATACTTTTTCTGGTCAAGTCATTGATGGTCAAAATGTAAAAGCGAATGCAGATTTGTTGCTAAAAATCGCAAGGCGTTTTTTATTTGCTCCCTACCTTTGGGGCGGACGCTCGCCTTTTGGGATTGATTGCTCAGGTTTGGTACAGGTTTGTTACAAAATGTTGGGTATTTCAATGCCTCGAGATGCTTTTCAACAAGCAGAAATAGGCGAAACGATTGATTTTATCGAATATACACAACCAGGCGATTTGGCTTATTTTATCAATGAATCAAATAAAATCGTTCATGTTGGAATAGTGATGGCAGACAATCAAATCATTCATGCCAGCGGACGAGTTCGGGTGGATATTTTAGACCACCAAGGTATTTTTAATGCCGAAACACAAAGCTATTCGCATCGTTTGCGTTTTGTAAAACGAATTTTGCCAACAGATACAGAAAGATTAAAACAAAATCAAGAAACTACCGTAAAAGTAAAAATCGGTGAAGACATCGAAAATACATTACAATTGTTCTAAAAAATAATCATCAAATATGCTTGCAAATCTCGATAATGAAGTTCACTTTAAAAAAGTATTTACAGATGTAGAGGTGTTCTGTGCTTTTGTAAAGGACATATTAGGGATTGATATGCAAATTACAAAGGTAGAAACAGAGAAAGTTTTGCCAAGTAAAGTAAGTGCCATCAAATTCAAGATGGATTTATTTGCAGAAAGCATTGACCATCGAACCATCGTGGAAATTCAAAAAGTAGATTATGATTATACTTACGACCGTTTTGCACATTATTTTTTAGCAAATCTGATTGATACACAACGTACAAGCAAAGATTATTCGTTTGGAAAAGAGGTATATATTATCGTTGTCGTAACTTCTGCCTACAAAATTAGCGATAAAAATAATAAACCCATCAAAACAGATGTGTTGATTACAGATATTAACCCAAGGGATTTGAAAGGCGAAATTATTCCAATGAACAACCATAAATTGGTTATTTTAAACACAACTTATGTTCAAACAGATACACCCGAAGCGATTTTAGATTGGCTAACCTTGATTAGAGAATCTATGAAAAATCCAGAAAATCCCAATATCAACACTGAAAAATCAGCAATCAAAAGAGCAGCTGCCTTAGCAAACCTTGACGATTTATCTCCAGAACAAATTGCAGAAGCTAAAATTCAAGAAATGCGAAAAGAAGCCGTAGCTGTTATTGAACAACAGTCAAGTATCGAAACCGATAAAAAAAGAATTATACAAGCATTGCAAAAAGGAAAGATGTCAAAAAATGACATTGCAGATTTATTTGAAGTGAGTGTGGAATACATAGAACTAATCGAAGAAAGTATAAAAAACGTTTAGCGTTAGCAAAAAATTACAAATACATTACAATTATTTTAAAAAATGAAAGAGATAAATGATAAATTATGAATAACTCATAGTTTATTATTCATCATTCATCATTCATTAAGTATGTCAATATTAAACGCAAAATCAGAACAATTTTTAGAAACTTACTTGAACAATGCCTCTCCAACAGGCTTTGAATGGACTGGTCAAAAATTGTGGCTCGAATACCTAAAACCTTATATAGACGAGTGGAGCATAGACAATTATGGCACAGCGTATGCTGTGATTAATCCTGGTCAAGACTTCAAAGTGGTCATTGAAGGTCATGCAGACGAAATTTCTTGGTTTGTGAATTTCATTTCCGAAGATGGTTTCATTTATGTGATTCGCAACGGTGGCTCTGACCATACGATTGCGCCTTCTAAAAGGGTCAATGTACACACCAAAAATGGTTTTGTAAAAGGTGTTTTTGGCTGGCCAGCAATCCATACTCGTACTGGAAAAAATGCTGATTTGAACCCTACAATGGAAAATATTTGCATTGATTTGGGCGCAAAAAACAAGCAGGAAGTCTTAGATATGGGCGTTTGCGTTGGTTGTGTGATTACTTACGAAGACGAATTTATGACGCTGAACAACCGCTATTATGTTGGTCGTGCGTTGGACAATCGCATGGGCGGATTTTGCATTGCAGAAGTTGCTCGTTTGCTAAAAGAAAATAACATTACGTTGCCTTATTCTTTGTATATCGTCAATGCGGTACAAGAAGAAGTTGGGCTTCGTGGCGCACAAATGATTGCTGATACCATCAAACCAAACGTTGCTTTGGTAACTGATGTAACACACGATACCGCTTCTCCGCTTTACAATACCAAATTACAAGGCGATGTAAAAGCTGGAAACGGGCCAACCATCACACGTGGGCCAGCAGTTCAGAATAATTTTTACGACTTAATTATTGCAACAGCTGAGGAAAAATCAATTCCTTTTCAGCGAGAGGCTTCTTCAAGAACAACAGGTACTGATACAGATGCTTTTGCTTACTCTAATGGCGGTGTAGTTTCGGCATTGATTTCTTTGCCTTTGAAATATATGCACACAACCGTAGAAATGGCGCACAAAGATGATGTCGAAAATCTTATCAAACTAATGTATGAGGTTTTGTTAAAAATCGAAAACAATCATAATTTTAAATATTTTTAGTATTATTGCACTCTACGTGACAAAACTTTAATTTTTTAATATGATTAAAAAATAAAGTTTTTAAAATAAAAAAAGGGCTTAACTTAGCGTTGCAAAACGAACTAAA
>JAYWHK010000350.1:0-5522 GCA_043777755.1 Saprospiraceae bacterium | reverse complement strand
TTTTGATTTTCTTTTTGTAAAAATTGTTCAAAATTTGATTTTTGCGAAGCGGAAATTGACACTACTACCCTACTTTGATTTTCGCCAAAAAGATAAGCATCTTTTCGGAAATTTTCATCAGTTTTCACGTCAAAACCTAAGTTGCGACACATCGCACTTTCCATCAAGGCTGCAAACAAACCACCTTCCGAAACATCGTGAATTGATACAACTAAGCGCATTACTTGAATTTGATGTATTGTGAGCATCGAAACGGGATTGATGAGGTTTTGACGTTTTCTCTCGCCTCTGACCGAAGTGCATATTTGACGGATTAGACCAATGGTCATCACCGCCCAATTGTGACAAATCGCTACAATCCTGATGCACAAAGTTTGGCAGCTGATAATTATGTGTATGGGCATGGTGCAGAAGTGTTGCATTTGTTGAGAAAACAAATGGCAATGGCAAAAATTTGAAACGTTTTTTTCATTTTTTATTTTTGTAAAAAAATTTTGATTAGGATAAATACGGTGTTGATTGGGAGGTTTTCTTCATGCAAATAAGGTGTTGTTAAAATGTCGTTAAAAAATCTTTACTGGATTGTTGCGTAGTGGTAAACGCTACAAAGCGTAAAAAATTATTCTATTTTATGTAAGTATTTTATTTTATATGATAAAAATTTTGTAGATTTGTATCGTTTTTTTAAACTAAACAATTAAATCAAATGAATTCAACTCCTCAAAGTATTTTCTTTTCAAAGAGAAGCAAAGATTTTGCCTATCCCATTCTCTCATTATTTTCATTATTTATTACAATTGTTGTATTTTCTGGCTGTCAAATTGCAAATGATGCCCTTGATTTTCAAACTCCCGAAGGTGCTTCTCCTGAGTTTGCAACTGCTTTGGTAGATACCAAAGTATCGCTTCAAGATATTTTAAAATCTACGGGTAATGCTCAATTCATTCAAGTGGAAGCTGATGGATTAATAAAATTCTTTTATGAAGGGAATTCTTTTGAAAAAACAGCAAAAGAGCTAATTAATTTTCCTTCACAATTAGCAATTCCCTCGGTTGCTCCAACGACAACACTTCCAATGCCTATTATTGGAGGAATGGTTATCAGCAAAACAAGTCTAAAAGCAGGTATTATTCGTTTTGAATTCAATGCTTCGGAAGCCTTGAATATTATTGTTACGATACCTCAGTTGCAAAAGGGGGCAATTGTTTTTAGTAAAACTTTTACGGCGAAAGCAGGAAAGTTTGATTCTGGAAATCTTGACATTGCAGGATATACACTTTCACCTACAAATGCAAAAGACATTTCTATTATTTATCAAGCTCAAAATGCTGCTGGATCGGTTATAAGTAACCTTGACCTAAAAACCAATTTTGAAAATTGGGATTACACTTATGTAGAAGGCTATATGAACCAACAGTATTTTAATTTCGATAAGCAACGTAAATATATCAATCTGTTTACAGATTTGATCGGTACATTGGAGTTTATTAGTCCACGACTCAATATCGAAATCGAAAATTCTTTTGGTGTACCATTCCAAGCCAACATTACCTCATTGAGCGCACTTGGCTTAAAAAGTAGTGGATTCATTGATACCTTACCAATAAATGTTGCCAATAAAAATATAGATTTCAATTATCCTCTTATTTCGGAAGCTGGAATTTCCAAAAAGACAAAAATCACTTTTGATAAAAGTAATTCTAATATAGCAAGTGTTATCAACAAAAATCCATTGGCGATAGAATCAGATATTGATGCTTCTACAAAAAGTAGCGGTAATAAATTGACTTTTATCAACGAAAACAGCAAATTATCATTCAAATCTAACTTAGAATTGCCAATGTATTTGACTGCCAAAGGTTTTTCTTATGATTTAGTAGTCAAAAAAGATTTTAGCATTTTGGAAAATAATGTTGAAAAAGCAGAAATCAAACTCATTACAGATAGTGGAATCCCTGCTGATGTCACCCTTCAAGGTTATTTTCAAGATGCCAACAACAATATATTGGATTCTTTATTTAGTGGAGCAAAAACACTTCTGATAGGTGCCGAAGTAGATGCAAACGGCGTTGTCACTAAAAATGTAAGGAAAGAAGACCTTATCTCTTTGGATAATGCCAAAATTGTCCGTGTCAAGAATGCCAAAAGATTGGTACTAAATTTTTCTTTGGCAACAAGTAATAGTGGTAAATCAATAGTACGCTTTAATACTAATCAGAATTTAAGTATAAAAATGGGCATAAAAGTTAAAGCAAAAATATAACTCAAAAAATAAATAACATGAAACGAATTATCTTATTAATCAATATTTTTATTGGATTTCAATTAAATGCTCAACAAGAATTAGGGCTTCACTTTGTCAATCAAGTCTGGCAATCCAATAATACAAATCCCGCCATTACTTCTGAAAAAAACGTTGTAATAGGATTACCTTCTTTTTATACAGAGGCTTCAGTAAAAGGCTTACGATACAATGACTTTGTAAAAAGTGCAGATGGAACAACGCCAAGTTCGATTGATGTAAATAATTTGATAGCCAATGCTCCTGATTTAAACGCTATACGTTTAGTTAATCAATTAGATGTAATGAGTGTTGGCGTTCGCATAAAAAAACTATTTATTAGTGCCGGAGTTTCTGTCAAAACAGGTGCTTATATTGCTATTCCTAAAACAATGCTTGATTTTGCGTGGAATGGAAATGCAAAATATATTGGAAAAACAATTGACCTTGGACTTGATGTTGATATTTTTGCCTACAATGAGAAATACCTCGGGTTGGCATATAAGATTTCAGATAAACTTAATGTTGCTACAAGAGTAAAATATTTGGGCGGTGCTTTCGCTGTTTCCACGGATAAAAACTTAGCAACGCTATACACAAATCCAGAAATTTATCAACTAACCCTAAAAACAGATTATCGTATCAGCACTGCCAACGGAATTAATTATAAGGGAAAAGGCGATTTTTCTACGGTGGCAGATTTTAATAATTTAGACGGACAAGAGTTGGCTTTTACGACAAGTAATAAAGGCTTTTCCCTTGATTTGGGCGCAACTTATCAATTGAATGATAAAATACAATTGGCTGCAAGTGTCACAGATTTAGGCGGTAAAATCAATTGGAAAAATAATGTTACCAATCTTTCTAATCAAGGGGAAAATACTTTTAAAGGACTTGATTTTGGAATTATTCTTCGAGGTGACACCACTACATATAACAAAGTGATGGATACTTTAGCTCAAAAATTTGACTTTAAAACTACGAATGAAGCCTTTGTTACTAAATTACCAACTCGTTTTTATTTAAGTGGCATTTATAAAGTAAATGAAACTGTCCATGTTGGTGCATTGTTCTTTTCAGAAACTTATAGAGGCATTATTCGCCCTGCTTTTGCCATCAATGGCGGACTTTCTTCAAGTATCGTTCAGATTGGAGCAACCTGGGCATATCGCAATGGCACAGCGGCAAATGTAGGAATCAGTGCTGTCTTAAAGTTGGGTCCTATTCAGTTTTTTGGCATTACAGACAATATTATCCCTATTTTTAGTCTTAATTCAAGTGCATTAAATATTAACACTCGTTTTGGTATGAATTTAATTTTTGGAAAAAAGAAAAAAATAATCGAAGTTGTTACGCCTGAAATACCTATAAAAAAATAACATTTTAAAACCTAAATATCATTTCTAATGAAAAAAAACCTCTTTTTATCCTTGTTTTTGCTTTGCTTTGGCATGGCAACCGTTGTACTTATTCAATCTTGTGAAAAAGCAACAACCTCTTTTGAATTGCCTCGTGCAATTGGTCCAGTAAGTTTGCAAATTACAGATGCTAACCCAACCGCTACGGACAACCCAAGCAATCCTACTATTCAAATTACAGGCGAGAATGCTTTGGATGTTGTCAATCTTTTAAATAAAACTGATTTCACGCCACAAAATGGTTTGATTACAATTGGTTTAAAGAAAAATTCGACACCTTCTACCTCGAAACCTTACCGTTTCAATGTGGTTGTCAATGCAAAAGGTTATTTACCCAACGTTGTTCCAGTTGAAATAGTGGAAGACAAAATCCAAATAATTTTTGTTCGTTTGGTAAGCCTAACAGCACCTCCAGCAGGCACAGAAATTACTAAAAATTCATCTCAAACGAGTACTGCAAATACTATTACAGGTAAAACAGCGACTATAAATGTTCCAAGCAACACGATAATGAAAGATGCCAACGGCAATACTTTGTCAGGTGCAGTCAATACAACGCTCGTACAATTTGCCACTTCTGACAAAAATACGCAATTGTCTTTTCCAGGTGGTTTTGTTCAACGTAAACTCCGTGATGAAAAAGGTGTCCTTGTTGATGGCGGCGTCCTTAGTCCATCTGGCTATGTATCTATTGATATGGAAGTTAATGGAAATGAGGTCAAAACTTTTTCAACACCCATTGATGTAGAGGTGGCTTTGGATAAAAACTTCCTAAATCCGCAAACCGAACTACCCATAAAGGCAGGCGATGAGTTCGCTGTACTAAGTATGGATAAAGCAACAAGTGAGTGGAAAAAAGAAGGTACTACCAAGGCTGTAAGTGATGGAAAAGGTGGCTTCAAAGCTACTTTTAAAGCTCCGCATTTATCTTTTTGGATTATTGCAATTATTAACCCAACGTGTCCGTTAGGCGCAACCATAAATATGAGTGGTTTTGACCCAAGTACTACCTATTACTGTATTTTGACTTATGCTGCAACCAATCAGGTTTATAATACCAATACTATTCCCGTGCGCACGAATGCATCTGGTGCAGGTAGCCTTCGTTTATCATATATGCCTACAGGAGTAAGGTTAAAAGCCTTCGTTTATCTAAACCCAATTTGGACTGTTCAGGGTGTTGATTTACCTCCTATTGCACAATATAGTACGCCTTTCGATGCTTGTACAGGAACGGCAAATGTGACCTGTACCAATTGCGCACCTACAACAGGAAGCGTTTGTTTTGACATCAAAATCCATTGTAATAACAATGCAACGAACTTAGAAACCAATATTGATGCACCTGTTTGGTTTCGCCGTTATAATCCAAGCAATCCAAATGGAACTTGGTCTTATTTAGGCTATGTACTCAATGGAAGACTATGTACCAATGCTTTGACCGTAGGTGATCGTTATGATTTTATAACATTTTATGGCCCTGCATGGATAGGTTATACCGTCAAAAGTGCAGCGATTACAGAAGTTCGTGAATTTTGTCCATAAATTTACCTCAATTGAACAGAAATAAGATACTGAAAAAACAACCGCCACAAAATATGCAAAACATATCTTGTGGCGGTTGTTTTTTATTGCTCCATAATATTCCCCAACACATTTTCATATACTTTTTTCCAATTTTTGATTTCTCCAAAATTTTCTTGGTCAATTGTGATATTTTTTCCTTTGACTTCGCCTAAAAAAGTATATTTTTGATTTTCTTTTTGTAAAAATTGTTCAAAATTTGATTTTTGCGAAGCGGAAATTGACACTACTACCCTACT
>JAYWHK010000349.1:0-15867 GCA_043777755.1 Saprospiraceae bacterium | reverse complement strand
ATTTAACCACAAATTTTATCTAATTAAACTAATTTCACTAATCGTAGAGCGATTAAATCTAATTTTTCTAATTTTATTAAAACTTCGTTTTAATCTTAAAGCACACTAGGTTATTGCCTTAGTCGAAACAATTCAAAGCTACATATACTATGCTGTTTTTAAACGATTTTCAGACGTGGGTCATTGACTCATTAAATTTTGACAAAGATTATACGCCAAGCGCAGGAGCTGTTTGGTTTGCCAGAATCATGTTCATTTTGTACATAGGTTCTTTGGCTTTTACTACTTTTTATTGTTTGATGCAATTCCAATTGTATTATTACTATAGAAAATATAGAAAGCAATATCCGCAAGATCCGCCACCGCCAAGAGCAATGACGGACGCTGAGTTGCCAATGGTAACGGTTCAGTTGCCCATGTTCAACGAGAAATATGTGGTTGAAAAATTGATAGATGTCATTATGAAATTTGATTATCCAAAAGATAAATTTGAGGTTCATGTGATTGACGATTCTAATGACGAAACGGTAGAAATTGCTCAAGCAAAAGTCAATGAATGGAAAGCGAAAGGTTACCAAATTGATTATATTCGTCGTCCGCACCGTCAAGGTTTCAAGGCTGGTGCATTGAAAGATGCGATGCCGTTGGCAAAAGGTGAGTTTTTGGCAATTTTTGATGCAGACTTTGAGCCGTATCCTGAGTTTTTGCGCAAAACGATTCCTTATTTTCAAGACCCAGAAATTGGTATTGTGCAGACTCGCTGGGAACACATCAATCAGGAGTATTCTTTTATTACAAAATTGCAAGTTTTGCCTTTGAATGTTCACTTTACGGTGGAGCAATTGGGTAGAATGTCGGCTGGTTATTTGTTGCAATTCAACGGAACAGCTGGTGTTTGGAGAAAGCAGACAATTGACGATGCTGGCGGTTGGGAATCTGACACACTGACAGAAGACTTGGATTTGAGTATTCGTGCGCAATTAAAAGGTTATAAAATCCGATTTTTAGAAAAATTAGGTTCTCCTGCGGAATTGCCAGCAGAAATGAACGCTTTTAAAGCGCAACAGCACCGTTGGATGAAAGGTGGTGCAGAAACGGCTCGTAAAATGTTGCCAACTATTTGGAAATCAGATAGGTTGTCTTTTTGGCAAAAATTCCAAGGTACGTCACATTTGGTAGGAAGTACGCTTTTCTTGATGGTTTTTTTCATGGGCGTTGCAAGTGTTCCTGTCATGCACACGATGCACTGGATTGGTATTCCAAAAGGTATTTTCACTTGGTTTATGGTTGGTTTCCTTTCAATGGTGACGATTTATTACACTGGAAACATTACGGCAGATATTAGTGGGAAATCAAAATGGGAGCTTTTCAAGTCGTTTTTGTGGCGTTTTCCGATGTGCTTATCCTTGTCGCTTGGAATGGCATTGCACAATGCAAAAGCTGTTTTGGAAGGTTGGAGAGGTCAAAAATCAGAATTTGTCCGTACACCAAAATTCAATGTTTCTAAAAAAGGTGATGCCATGAAAAAAGGTGATTACATCAAAGCAAAATTAAAAACAGAAACGATTTTGGAAGGCTGTTTGATGCTGTATTTTATCTTTGGTGTATTAGACGGTTTGCTTTGGAGCAATACAGAGTTTTTGACATTTCACTTGATGTTGGCGGTTGGTTATGGTTCTATTTTCTTTTATACATTAAGACATTTGTATTCAAAGGATTAAATATACTGTTTTTTTAGTTATTTAATGTTTGCGATTGTTTGGAATGGTTCTAACTAATTGAAAACCAAAACAATTATAAACAATAATATTAAACGATATGGATATTAAAAAAACGCTTGTTTCTGTATTGAAACAAGCGTTTTTTATTTTATTTTTTACAAAACCTAAAATCAATTGAAAACTTCAAATCAATAAGTCCTTTCCTTTGGAAAGGATTTAGGATAGGTCGAAAACTTTCATTTAATTATCTTCTCCACTCATTGAAGCAAAATCAAATAACAATGAGAAACGAAGTGTATTGTCCAAAGGATTTCGCTGAGAAGTTGTTGGTACTAAATAAGAAAAATTCAAACCAAAAACGTTGTATTTCAAACCTAAACCTAAAGTCAAATATTTACGACCACCTTTGTTTTTACTTTCATTAAAATAACCGCCACGAACAGCAAATTGTTTGTCGTACCAATATTCCAAACCTATACCATAAGTCCATTCTTGTAATTCTTCTGAAAAAGGAGCATCAGCAAAAGATGAAAACACAGAAGAAATTGGGCCTTGTTCTTTCCAATCTGGAACACCGTTTTTATCTTTGTCCCAATCGTCATTTGCTACGGGAGCTTTTCCTTCTTCTTTGATTTGTCTTGGAACGGGTGTCGGCACAGCTAATTTGTTCAAATCAACTGCTATTGTCAAACTATTGTATTCGTTGATGTTCATTTCGTAAGCTACACCAAGACCCAAGTTCGCTGGTAAATAATCACGATTTTGAGATTTTGTGTAAGTAATTTTTGAACCAACATTGTTCAAACAAAGCGCAGCACGAAGATTATTCGTTCCTTTTGATGTTTTAATTGGTTTTTGGTAAGTAAAAGAAATATCTGCCGCACCAGCTTTCGCTGCACTTACCAACTCAGAACCACCGCCAATAAATTGACCAGATGCTAAGTTAGAGTAAATAAATTTACCATTTACCGCTGCTGAAAAATGCTCAGATAATTTTTGAGCAAAACCAATGTTCAACTCCAATTCGTTTGGATTTCCTTCGCCAGTCACTGTTCCATCTTCGCCAGTGTAGGTAATCGCACCCAATGAAAAGTAACGAGCTGAAAGTCCAATCGCTTGACGGTCATTCAATTTGGTGTAACCAGCAAGGTATGCCAAATAGATGTCATTCAAGCCCAAAGCACGCAACCAAGGCGTATAAGTTGCTGAAACACCAGCATTTTCTTCTGCAAACACCAATTTTGATGTATTCAAGTGCATTGCATTCGCATCAGGAGAAACAGCGATTCCAACATCACCCATCGCACCAGCACGGGCATCGGGTGTAATTCTCAAAAAAGGTACAGCTGAAACAACGACGTCGCCACAAGGCTTTCCGTATTGATCTACTTTTTTGTCACCTTGTATGTAGCATTGCGCATTGGTTGTATTTTGTACCAATATTAAAGCAAAAATGCTTAACCATGTAAATTTTTTCATTTTCTTTCTTAAAGTTTTAGTTGAATAAACTATTGAGTAAAAGTCAAAATATAAAAGGCTAAATTTGAAATGTAAAAGGATGCTGAATCAACAACTTCTACAAAAAAAAATCCATTTATTTTGCTCTTTTACTAAGAGTGAGTTTTTATAGCAATCGGTTTTTAGTAAATTCTTAACATTAACGACTAATGCAAATGTATTATTGTATCTGATTTTAAAATATTATTTTTTTAACAAAAAACAAGAATTTAACTTTACCCTTATTTTACTGCAAAAATAGGTTTAAAAATATTATTTTTGCAATTCATTATGAATAAAAATAAAAAAATAATCATTTCCGTTGTGATTCCTGCTTACAACGAAGAAGAATCCATTGGAAAAGTCATAGACGAAATTCCAAAATCCTTGGTTCGAGATATTATCGTATGCAATAATGGAAGCAAAGATAATACCGAACTGGTTGCCAAGTCGCACGGTGCAATTGTGGTCAATGAACCCAATCCTGGTTATGGCAATGCTTGTTTGAAAGGTATTGCTTACTTAAAATCGCTTTCAGAACAGCCTGATATTGTGGTTTTTCTTGATGGCGATTATTCAGACTACCCTTCTGAAATGCCACAAATCATTGCACCTATTCTTGAAAATGGCTACGATTTGGTCATTGGTTCTCGTGCTTTAGGCACTAAAGAAAAAGGTGCTGTTACACCACAACAAATTTTTGGTAATTGGTTGGCAACAACCTTAATCAGTTGGGTTTATGGTTATCACTTTACAGATTTAGGCCCATTTAGAGCCATTCGTTGGGATAAACTTATGGCAATCAATATGATAGATAAAAATTATGGTTGGACAGTCGAAATGCAAATTAAAGCAGCAAAACATCAACTGAAAGCTACAGAAGTTCCCGTGAATTATCGTCAAAGAATTGGCATATCAAAGGTTTCTGGTACAATAAAAGGTTCTGTAATGGCTGGTTATAAGATTTTATTGCTGATTTTTAAATATGCTGTAAGGAGTCTGTAAGTCCTAATTACACTGTTTTAATTGTTTGTAATTGTTTGTAATTGTTGTATTGCTTTGTTTTTCAATTAGTTAGAACCATTTCAAACAATAGCAAACATTAAATAACTAAAAAAACAATGTCCTAATCAAGGATTTGCAAGTTAAAATTCATCATTTCCTTATAATAATTTCTCCTTCAAAAACCCTTGTCGCTGGGCCGCACAACCAAATATTTGTAAAACCAATGTAGCCATCATTTTCTAAACGTACAGATAGATTTCCACCTTTAGTTTTGATAGCGACTTCGCCTTGTATTGTATTTTTGATAGCATAAGCAATTGCAGCAGCTGTGACACCTGTTCCACAAGAAAAAGTTTCGTCTTCGACTCCTCTTTCGTAGGTCGCTACTTCAATTCCATTTTCATTTTTTACAACAAAATTAACATTGACACCTTCAGATGCAAAACGTTCTGAATATCGGATTTTTTTGCCATCTTGAAAAACGTCAATATCGCTCATTTTTTCAACAAAACGAACATAATGCGGTGAACCAGTGTTCATTAAATAAAAGTTCGAATTTATTTCTATTTGTCGAACAGGTATCATTTTTAGCTCTATATGATTCCCTTCTTCGTTAATTTTGGCATCATGCGCTCCATCAATGGCTAAAAAATAGCATTTTTCATCAAAAATTTGTAGCGACTTGGCAAAAGCAACAATACAACGTCCGCCATTGCCACACATTGAACTCTCTCTCCCATCGGCATTGAAATAAATCATTTCAAAGTCAAAGCCTTCTTTTTCTTGGAGTAACATCAGCCCATCTGCGCCAATGCCAAAACGACGATCGCATATTTTCTCAATGATGGAAACATCATTTCGAGTCAAAAAATGATGTTTTCTTTGGTCTATCAGGACAAAATCATTGCCTGTTCCTTGGTATTTTACAAATGGTATTTTCACTTAAAAAATTTATGCTTTTGAAAAATCAGCGTTTCGTAAAGTTTGCAAAAAACTCTTTGCAAAAGACAATTTGTCATCAAAAACCAAATCGCTCTGCGTAGGATTTAATTTAGAGAAAATCCCTATATTTTCTGAAACAATGTTGTCCATGTACATTTTGATTTCTTTTTTATTCAAAATGCCATCAGCATCATTAAAACTAAGGTTAAAATCTAATTTTTTAAAAAAATCCTCTTCCATTACTTCAAAATAAAGGTGTAAAAACTCTCTTAAAGGCTTTGGTAAAGTGTAATTAAAAAGACAAAATCCAGCAATATTGTTGCAAACTGCCAACGCAATAGCTTCGTGACCAGCCTTCCAATACCAATCAATATTCGGTGCTTCTTGGTCGAAATACTGTACAAAAACCTCATTAGAAACCGATTGCGTAATGCCAAAAGTGGATTTTGTACGGTACATTTCTTTGAAAAAAACCTCCTTAGTTTGCGCTCCAACTTTTTCTAAATCTCGTAAAAGCTGTCCATTTTTTTGCTGTTGATTTTTCCCATCATTCAAAAAATACAAGCGTTGTGCTTGTTCAAAAACCTCCATCGTAAAACCCGCAGGACAAACCAAGTATTCTATTCTAAAAATAGCATCTAACAAGACATAACCCGCAGCTTTTGGTTGTTGCTGCAAGTTCAATTTTACATTTTCTAAAAGTGCAATAGCCTTGCTAATTTCAGTTTTTACATATTCGTATTTCCATTCTTTTTCGCTGTCAGGAATAGGCAAACGCAAAGATTCATCAATGATTTGGACAGTGTCAAAATCATAAATCAACAAGTCGTCTTGCTTGTCAGCGTTGGTGGCAATTTCTTTTAAACCATAATAAATCTTATAAGGTGAACCATCAAGCGCATTAGAAGTAAATTTTATAACTACCTCATTTTCAGTATTTAGCGCATAAGAACTATAGGTCAATTTGGTGTTTTGGTCTAAAACCCTACGCAAAAGCCCAATGTTCAAAGAGTTCGCTTTGACCAATGCCGTTTCCGCTTGAAATCCATCTTTATTTGCTTGACCTTTTATTTTTTGCGAACCTTGTATCATCTCAAAAGTAAGTAAGTCTTCGTTCTCTGACCAAGATACATTGTTTTCTTTTTCATCTTTGATATAATAAAAAAGTTGGCGATAAGATTCCATAAAATCTTCTCGCTCAAAGGCTTGACGGGATTGCTCCCAAGCATCAAGTTGGGATTGGGTTTTATACGCATCGGTGTAATGCCCAAATCGAATATCAGGTTGCGTTGGCAAAGATTTTTTTCCAAAAATCCAATCTATAAAGGTCATGCGTTTGTATTTTTTGCTCTTACCATCAAAAATCCTGCACCTATCAAACCAATTGCAACCAAGCCTAAAGCGATAATTTGAGCTTGTGACAACATAAAGCCCAATACATCATAACGAGGATTTACACGAATCGTTTCGATAATAAAACGCTCTAAACCATTCAAAATCAAGTAAATAAAGAATAAAACACCAGCGACTTTTATTCTTTTTCGCAAAGCCCAAAGAATGGCGAAAACCACAATACACATCATTGTTTCGTACATTGGCGTTGGAAAAACGCCTGGAATTAATTCTCTACAATACAAATCTTTACAGCCTTCCATTGGAAAACCATCTTTCAAAACATTGTGTGGATAATGCTGTACCCAAAGCCAATCTGGTAAAAAACTCATCCATGTTGGTTTTGGCATTTCGTTCACGATACCCCAATCTCCATCGCCAGAAAACTGACAACCCAATCGTCCAACGCCATAGCCTACAACCAAAGCTGGACCAACAGCATCCATCATCTGAATTGGTGGAATACCTAATTTTTTTACATAATAATAGCAAGCAAAAAACGCTAAAATCAGACCGCCATACATCGTCAAACCGCTGCCTGAAAACAACTGTCCAATAGGATCTACGATAAAGTCGTTCCAATTTTCAAGAACTGAAAAGAGTTTTGCGCCCAAAAGTCCAAAAACAGCAGCAACAATTGTAATATCGCCAATGCGCTCATTAGGATAAACATTCACAATGCACTCTTCGGGTTTATCCAATTTGCCACGCTGAGATTCGTAATAACGGTAGCCGATAAAAAACAACATTCCAAGTACACCGCCCAACCAATTGCCTTGTGCAGAAGCAATTATACTTGCTGCATCGGCTTTGAATGCTGCAAAATTTTGTGCTGCAAATAAAAGTTTGAATCCAATGAAAAAGCCAACCAAACCATTCATTAATAAGTCTGTTGGTGTCGCCGCTTCGCCAATCACGATGCGTGTTTTTCTTGGTAAAAGAACGCCTTCCGCTTCCTTTCGCTTAAATTCTAAGGTAAGTACATAAGCACTTGCTAAAAAAGCCAATGCCAACAATAAGCCAAAGGTTTTGACAATAGAAAAACCGCCATCTCTATCAAAAAGATTGGGTAATAAATCATGTAAAAAATAAGATAAATCAGGATACATAAGTAAAATATAAAGTAAGTAGTCGTTAGTAAATAAGTCGTAAGTCTAAAAGTCGTTAGTATTTTGATTATCAATAGATTACAAAATTTTACAACTGTGTTTATTTAGACATTACTACTTATGAAACCATTGCAAAGATATTAAAAATAAAAAACCTTCTATGTACAAGACAGAGAATTTTCCGCCAAAGATACATAGAAGGTCTTTTTTTATGCTTAATTTTTAAAAATTGTTTTTATTTTTTACAAAAAAAATAAAATTAAGTTTGTTTTAAGTAGTTGGGCTAAAATAAACGTGGTTATTTTCTCCAGTCGATTGCTCAAAAAGCGATAAATAACTTCCTTATAGTCAGCTATTTATCACTTTTTTCTCAACGACAAAATAACCACATTTATTTCTATACGCCTACTATTTGTACTTTCTCTTTACTTTTTTAGTTTTCACATTAAAGTTGTTACCAGCAGTATCTTCGTTGCCTTCTGGTCCGCCTACACGGGTCATTGCACAACGGAAACCAATGGTACGGTCAGATTTGTCTTCTTCTTTGAAGCGACGAGCACCTGGTGACAACCAGTATGCACGGTCTGCCCAAGAACCACCCTTGATAACACGAGCCTTGTCGCTTACCAATGAGCTTTTTCCGTAGCTGTATTGTACAGCAGAACCTTTGTCTGAGTCTAAGAAGTTATAAACACCTTCAGAACCATACTTATAGTTTTCACGTGTTGAAGCCTCATCGTCTTTTACAGTACGGTATTTCAAACGACCTAAGCTATCTTTTTCAACAGGCTTGCCATTTTCATCTAATTCCTTAGTATAGAAAATATTACCACGGTGTGTATTCAAGTCATGGTTTTCAACATCACGCAATGTCAAAGAAGTCAAAGGACGGTATAAGTCCATTGTCCACTCATTAACGTTACCAGCCATGTTGTAAAGACCAAAATCATTTGGCATAAATTCACGTACAGATGAAGTAATAGATGCCTTATCGTTCAATTTACCAGCGACACCCATATAGTCACCACGACCACGCTTGAAGTTAGCTAAGATTTCACCTTGGTATTTGTTACGTTTTTTGTAACGAACAGTATTTCCATCCCAAGGATAAATACGACGATCTGTTACTTTCTCGTCCTTAGTACCTTCTTGCTTACCAATCAAAGCCAATGACGCATATTCCCACTCCGCTTCTGTTGGAAGGCGGTAAGATGGTAGTAAAGCACCGTCTTCAAAACGAACAGGACGCTCACCGCCCGTTCTAAGGTCTTTTACGTTTTTACGTACATTACCTGTATATTGTGCAGTCAAATATGCTTCTGTATTAAAGTTATCCGCATCTTTTGGAGCTTCCGCCACGTTCAATACGCCTCTTTCAATAAGAATCATCTCGTTCACACGGTCAGTACGCCATTTGCAATATTCGTTTGCTTGATTCCAATTCACACCTACTACTGGATAATCATCGTAAGAAGGGTGACGGAAATAGGTTTCTACCAATGGCTCATTGTAAGCCAATTCTTCACGCCACACCAAAGTATCTGGCAATGCCTTGCGATAGACTTCTGGATAAGACTCGCCAAAAACACGGTCTAACCAATAAAGGTATTCACGATAGTCGATGTTACGGACTTCTGTTTCATCCATATAGAATGAAGAAACCGTCACACGGCGAGGAACGTTGTTCCATTCCTTCATTACATCTTCTTCGGTAACACCCATTGCGAATGTACCACCTTGAATCAATACGAGGTTCGGACCAGTTGCTTGACCTTCGTAGTTTAATTTTTCAAAACCGCCCCATTTTTGGTCGTTGTAATTCCAACCTGTTGTTGCAGACTTCTCTTTTTTACTACAAGAAGCCAAGAAAACAACTAATAGTACTAATGGGGTGAACTTTACGATACTTTTCATCATTTAGATATTCAATTGATTATGAATGATTTATCTTATTTTTTTAAATAATTTAGATTGATATGCAAAAAAACGTTGCAAATATAAAACCAATATTTGAATTATTTGCAACTTTAAACGCAAAGAGTTATATTATTTTGTCTATTCGGTCTAAACTTTAACATAAATTTTTTTAAATTAAATGATTTTAGACGACTGCTTAAGTAGTTGGGCTAAAATAAACGTGGTTATTTCTATACGCCTGCTTAACGCATAAAATTAAAACAATCTACGTATTTTGGTTTTTTGCTATTGTTTGCTTCGTCAAAATTTAGAACAACTGATACTTCATGCGCACCGAATGACCCTAATAAACCATTGATGGTAATGTCATGGCTATAGCCCATTTTGAAGATTCCTTTTTTGACACCCAAATTTAAAATAACAGCATCTGAGTTGCGAATCGTATGTCGGAATCCTAATCCTGCAAAAACTGCGCCCATTCCTGCTTGTGCGCCAATATTTATTTGTGTAAATGGACCTTGTTTGGCAATTAGAATATTAGGAGTTACAAAGGAAGCTACACTATTCCGTTTTCCTCTGCTCAATACGATTTCATAACCGCCTTGCAAAGAGTATAAAATCGGCAAGCCATCACTAAGTTGTGTTTTATTGTCTAAAATACCTTGGTTTGGTGTATTCAAGTGCTTGAAAGACGCTCCTGCATACCAATGATTTCCATAAGCCAAAAAACCTGTTGAAATGTCAAGATAGCTTCTATTAAAACTTAAAGGTGCGACTTCTTGTGTTGTTGCTCCACTTACATAGCCTTTTACAGGGTCAATCATATCTAAGAAAACAAGTTTGTTCCAATCTATATTGGTTTGCCCAAGTCCAGCTTCTATACCAAATTTTACATTCATTTTGGCACGAGGAATCCTTAAACGATAAGCGTAATTTACAGCTGCATTGTTTTTTTGATAAATCCCACCGCCTGCTTTGTCGCTTACGATGGATAATCCAATACCACTATTAAAACCTTCTATAAATTGGTCATAAGAGGCTGTGAATGTCGTATAAGCATTTGAAATATTGCGCCATTGGTCACGGTAATTAACGCCAATTCGTGGTGCTAAGGTATTTCCCGCAAAGGCGGGATTCAATTGCATTGGCGTTGTATAGAATTGTGTAAAAATCACATCTTGCGCATTTGCCAATGACCATGCAAAACAGCATACTATAGATATAGCAATTATTTTTTTCATAGCTATTAATTATAACGTTTTTTAATATTAAAGATTGTGATAAATTTTATTTTAACAATTCTAAGTTTTCTGCCATTTCTTGAATTTAGATGGACTTTTGTTGCCTTAAATATTGATGAATAAATAAATTTTTACAAAAGTAATAATATTTAATAAAAGTACAAGTCTTATGCGCACAAAATATTATATCTAATTATTTTTATAGACCAATCAATACATTGTTCTAAAAGTTTGTAATTGCTTGTAATTGTTGTATTGTTTTGGTTTTCAATTAGTTAGAACCATTTCAAACAATAGCAAACATTAAACAACTAAAAAAAACAGTGTAATCAATATTTTATTTTGAAAAAAATACCATATCAACCGTGACGATTAATATGGTATTTTTTATTTTATAAAAACTTATTTTACAATGATTTGCGCAAACGAGCAACTGGAATATTCAATTGTTCACGGTATTTTGCGACAGTACGACGGGCGATGTTATAGCCTTTTTTCTGTAAAAGAATCTTTAATTTTTCATCGGAATGAGGCTTACGCTTACTTTCTTCTTTGATGATGTCTTCTAAGATTTTTTTCACTTCAAGGGTAGAAACTTCGTCGCCTTCGTCTGTTTGTAAAGATTCTGAGAAAAAATCCTTCAAACGTTTTGTACCAAATTCAGTCTGAACATATTTGCTGTTCGCTACACGAGAAACAGTTGAAATATCCAAACGTGTCATTTCTGCGATGTCTTTCAAAATCATTGGCTTGAGTCTTTTCTCGTCGCCTGTCATAAAAAACTGCGCTTGGTACTGCATAATGGCGTACATTGTTCCCAACATCGTTTCATTGCGCTGCTTGATAGCATCAATAAACCATTTTGCAGAATCAATTTTTTGCTTGATGAACGTAATCGCTTCTTTTTGTGTACGGGAAACTTTCTGATTTTCTTTGCTTACACGGTAATCACGAATCATATCTTTGTAATGGTCGCTGATGCGCAAATCTGGTTCGTTACGAGAATTCAAAGTCAAATCCAACTCTCCATCACGGTTTATCACCGTAAAATCAGGTACAATATAGTTAGAAGCCGTAGAATTGCTGCTAACGTGGTTGCTGGCTGGTTTTGGATTTAATTTCAAAATCAAATCAATAGCCGCTTTTAGTTGCTTTTCATTAACGCCCAATTGACGTTGCAAACGAGGAAAGTGTTTTTTAGAAAACTCTTCAAAAAACTCTTGAATAATGCGAATGGCATTTGCCAGAGCTTGTGCGTCAATGTTTTCTTTAGATGCTAACTCGGCTTTGTTCAGCAATTGTAAGTACAAAGATTCTTGCAAATTACGTGCGCCAACACCTGGTGGATCAAAACGTTGGATTTTTACCAACAAACCTTCTACTTCTTCTAATGAAGTCAAAATATTTTGAGAAAAAATCAAATCATCTACAATAGCACTGGTTTCACGGCGCAAATAACCATCTTCATCAATGCTGCCAATAATCTGTAAAGCTACTTTTTCGGTGCGCTCGTCTTCTAAGCGCAAAAGTCCCAATTGACGCTCCAATACATCGTGGAAAGAATTTTCAACAGCAATAGGAATTACTTTTTGCTCCTCGTCACTGTCATATTCGCCACCATAATTGTATGAAGAATTGTCATCGCTGCCCATGTATGGGTCTAAATAATCGAACTCATCATAAGAATCTTGTAATTCTGGCGCATCGCTATTGAAGTCGTCGTCGTATTCATTTTCAAAATCATTATCTTTATCGAAATCGCTATCCTGTTCGGGACTGCTAAAATCCTCTTGGTAAGTATCGTCAGCTTCCTCTAAGGCAGGATTGACTTCGAGCTCTTCTTTGATACGTTGATCAATGACTGCAGTAGGAATTTGCAACAGTTTCATCAATTGAATCTGTTGGGGTGATAGTTTTTGGAGTTGTCTTTGCGAAAGTGTTTGACGAATCATGAGATAGTGTTGTTAATGTTCTTCGATAAAAAAAGATTTAATGTTCTGGATTTTAATTTATAAAATATATATTCATTTTTAAAATATAACATATATAAATTTTTATAATAACATTAACAATAGCATAAAGTATGCCAATTTTTTTTAATATGTAATCAATTGCCAATGGCAAAGATAAATAAAACGTAAAAGATTAAAAAATATTTTAACATTATTTTTATTTTTATTTATAAAATACTGATAATGTAGTATTTGTGTTTTAATTTTTTTTATAAATTTTTTCTGAATGGTTTTGTAAATTTTGTTGTGAGTCGTTATCCGAAAATCGAAAAGGTCACTGGTACCGAATTAAATACAGATGTTCGTGCTTTTTTATAAATAATTTGCACAAATAAAAATAAAACGTTATATTTGCATTAATATTTATTCGAATAAATAGCTGCTTACCGCTTTTGCACAATTACAACAGAGTATTGTCGGAAGCCATGAAATAAAAAAATTGCGGTTTCGCATAAAAAACTCTTGTGTATCGTAGAAAATCTGGACAATTTTCTTTTTAAGTTTGACATTATGCATAGAGGAACATAGCGAACCGCCTGTACTATTTAACTGTAGTGCGGGCGTTCCTTTGTTTTGCTAATGTCGGTTTCCAGAGCCTCTACGAGCATACAATCGGAACGCCCATGCTATACATACTTAAAAACAAAAAAATTGATATGAGCATGGGTAATTTTTAACCATTTTTAAATTACTTTACAGATGAAAAAATTATTCAATTTAATTCTACTTTTACTATTTATCTCTTTGGGAGCAACTGCACAAAAAGACTTCCCCAATTTAGAAGACTGTTTTGAAGTGCCTCCTCCGACCTTTACAGGAACACCAACCCTTTGCGAGCAATTTAGTGGCAATGACTTTTCTGTCAAAATTGGTAACGGTACTCAATATTTAACAAGCTCTGACATAGGAAATAGTATAAGTGGTAATGTATTAATTGTAGGAAACTTTACAATTGATGCCCCTTTTACATTTACAGATGCTATCGTTCAAATCATGCCAGATAAAGCGATAAGCGTGTACAAAGGAAATACTCTTACTATAACTAACTCTAAGCTCTTCGCATGTAATGGATTATGGCGAGGGATTAGGATGAATGATTTAACCGAAATTAAAATACGAACATCTACGATTGAAGACGCAGAGGAAACAATTAATGCTTCCGAAAGAAGTTATGTTACATTAGATATTTCTACGACCACCTTTAATCGCAATTATGATAATATATTCATTAGAAATATTAATCACATTACACATTATCCATATTTTAAATTTTTTGACAAAAACACCTTTTCTTGCACAAGTCCACTAAATAGTAGTCCCGCAAATACAACGGCAACGATTACTCGATCTGGATTCTATTTATATGACTGTCCTGTATACTTACCTCTTTCTGTAAAAAATACTTTTAAAGATATTGAATATGGATTTTACACACGAAATGAGTGTATTGTAACAGCTAATAATCTACATTTTTTTAACACTAAAAAAAGTGCCATATTTCAAGAAAAAGGGCTTTTGTTTTTAACAAAATCTTATTTCAACAACTGTAGTCCTACTGGTATTAAAATTGACAATTTAAAATACGTAGATTTACAGAATTGTAGCTTTAATGTTGATAAAGCAGCTACTTCTTCTTACCAAATTGACGTTGATGAGCTTGGAGTATCATCAACTTTCAATACTAATCAATGCAATTTCGATATTGATACCGAAGTACAATTTAGAGGTATTAATGTGAAAGGAACGAATGTAGGTGTTGGTAGTAATATAACGATAAAACAAATTGTATTTAATGCAAAATTGAACTCAGATGCTAACGTGAAAGGTATTGTAATATCGGGAGAATTTCCAAGTCAATCTAAAATTGACATATATAATAATAAGTTCGATTATTTAGCCTTTATTGATAAACCTGCACAGGGTACTGCGATATGGAGTAATTCTACAGGGAATAGTGTAATTGAAATTCGAGGTAATAAAGAAAATTTAAGTATTTATGGAAATTCAGTACTTACTGACTATATTCATGAGGAAATATTATATGTATCTCTTGGAGGAGTATTATTATTTAATTCATCAGGTAAAAACAATTACATTAGCGATAATATTTTTAAGAGTCAGAACTGGTTAAAAAAATGTGCAGAGGGACTTTTGATTTCAAATTTTAAAAACACTTTATTTTGCTCTAACCTTTTTGAGAGAACAAGCACTGCATTTTACTTTTTTGGTCAAAATGAAAAAACTAAGCTAATCGCTAATAGAAACATCACATCATATTACATTACCATAGAGAAAGATTCTTACATTGATGAGCAAATACATAATGGTAATACATGGAAATGTGGATTAAATGGAACTGGCTGTTGTTGGATAGCAGACCCGCTTATTGAAACAGATCCATCATTCGCAGACTTATCCCAGTTTACTGTACATACAACACAATCAGACAACACCTGCCCAGCACTATTCGGAGGTAATATAAACCCATATTTCCCTGCACAAATAGAGCCAGAACCAAGCAATATTCCATGGTGGATAACATCAAATGGAACTCCTAAAAACACTGGTAGCTGTTTGAGCCAATTTACAAATGATGAGGATAGTAAAATTTACAGGTTAATTGCTAATGGAGAAATTAAAAACATAATTACATCGCCCGTTCAACTTTGGCAAGCAGAAAAAACTTTCTACTATAGATTTAATGAAAAGCCCTCTTTTATTGAAAAACAATCCAATTTATAATGACTTTTTGAAAAAAATGTATGACCATAATATTGCTAAATTTTATAGGACTCAAGATATGATTGAGTTCTCAAATACTCAGGCAATCGAATATACATCTAAAATAAAAGGGTATTATGATTTTATTCGTATGAACATTGATAAAATCAACAATGGAGAAGATCCTACTAAATTATTAGAGCAAAATTCATTATACTCGATGTTCCAGTTTTTGAAATTTTAGGTATAAATTTTTTAGGTGCTAAAATTTTATAACATTTTTATAATTTTTATAAAAATAAAATATCAA
>JAYWHK010000348.1:0-15945 GCA_043777755.1 Saprospiraceae bacterium | reverse complement strand
ATGATATAACATCAATAATGATATTGATATAAGTTAATTTTGTTTGGTTATCTTTAGTAATCAGCTCTCATTAATAATAATGAATATTATCAACTCATAGTAAAAAGCTATACTATGTTCTAGGTATTATTTTTTTATTTTATTTTTACATATTATATTATATTGCTTGATTTTACTAATATATTGATTATTATCCTCATAGAGAGATATATTATAGAGATCATCCAAGCTAGATCTATGCATAATTAATTTTTATTTTTTATTTTAAAACCAAATAAAAATACCTTTTAGATGAAAACTTTGTCCTTGTTGCTCTTGTTTATCTAAAAAAACACAAAATAAAAAAAATAATATTCAAAATTAATTAGTTTTGCAAGTTCTAAAAAATTACAATTACCCAAATTTTCAACGAATTCATCTCTACTCCTCAACTGTTATTCAAATACAATTTTTCAAACTCACTAAAATGATGTTTCATTTTAGAACAATCGTATAATTCTTTAACCCAATACGTTACTTGATTTTCACTGATTATATCAACTCAATCAAATCATGAGAAGAAATCTACTCCTTATTCTTGCTTTATTTTTCATCAACCAAATTAATATTTTGGCACAGCCTTGGCCCAATGCAACTTGGACAGGCTCTGGTGCTTGTGCAGGTGATGAACCAGAGATATTAAAAGCATATATTGATGCTTGTTTTGGTCCAGAGCAGCAAAATGAATTTGTTTATATGAAAACAGGGGCAAATGGATGGAACTATTCTAATTTCACGATGGAAGGAGGTTCTTCTCAACCAAACCCTTTGAGCGTTGCCAGTAATTTTCAGCCTGCAAGTGTAGCAATTATAAATAATTTAAATGCAGGAGTTGGAACTTGTGGAGCAGGTACAACTTTCTTTGCAGGAACAAATCCATTACCACCAAATGCTACAGTAATGGTCTATCCTTGTGGTTTTGGTACAAGTGTTCCTGCAAATTTAATCAATTATATGTGTGGAAAAGGTCCAATTTACGTAATCGCAGGAAATTTCAATCCTGCTGCGCCACCTGCGCCACCAGTCCAAGCATTTTTCAGAAATGGTACTGGTGCTGGTGGTGGCCCGAAAGTCTCAAAATTTAATTTTGGAACTTGTCAAAAAGTCTTAACTTACAATAACACATCGCCATCTCAATTTCCTAATGATCAAGGCTCTAATAACGTTGGTGCTTATGCCTTGGGTCCAGGACAAAGCGGTATGGTTGGAACATCTGCTTGTTTTGAAGCACAACCTTGCGTAGGGCCGCCCAATCCAGACATTAGTAATCCAACGATACAGATTTGTGAAAGTGCTTTTATTCCAGCAGGGTCAATATTCAATTGCGGTAACTGTACAACAGGAAATATAAGTGTGTACTCCTCAGCCTCAGCACTTACACCAATTTATGTAGGACCTTCTTTCCCTCCTTCTGGTTTTTTCCCGCCAAATGTTACAACAACCTATTATTTGGAACAATCGGGCTTTTGTCCAAGTGGAAAAACTGCTGTAACATTGCAGGTAAATCCTGCTCCTCAGAATCTACCCAATGTACCTGCTACTTTGACTTGTGCCAATCCAACAATCACTATTACTGGCAGCATTAGCACTGGTCCAAACTTTACTTACAACTGGTCTGGCCCAGGAGGTTTTACGAGTAATGTGGCATTTCCTACACTGAGTGCAGTTTCTACACCACCCGCAGTTGGAGGAGATTACTTTTTAACAGTTACTAATACGACCACTGGTTGCACCAAAACAGTGCAATTTCCAGTTGCTGTCAATGCAGCTTTTCCACAAGTAACACCTTCACCTGATAAAACCATCACTTGTAATACGCCCATTGTTTCAATTGGCTCAAATTCAACTACACCAGGAGCTACCTATGCTTGGTCGAATGGAGCAAGTACTGGGACACAAGTAGTGAGTGCTGCTGGAACGTATATTCTCTCTGTAACAAATCCTGCGAGTGGTTGTGTCAAAAAAGATACAGTCATTGTAACAAAAGACGATACGCCACCTATCATATCTCCCATTCCAGCCGTGACAGTCAATTGTACAACACTGACACCATCTTTGGTCGCTTCGGCAAGTGGAGGTACAGGCTTGACTTATGCTTGGTCGGGTGGAAATAATCCATCAAGTGCCACCAATACCATCACTACGGGTGGAACATATACCGTAACGGTAACAAATCCGAGTAATGGTTGTAAATCTTCTTTGCCAATTACAGTAACAGAAAACAAAACGATACCTGACGCAGTCATTGCACCGCCAGCGGTTTTGAATTGTACCAATATGTCAAGTATTCCAATTGTTTCGACAGGAACAAGCACTGGTGCAAATTTTACTTACACTTGGACAGCACCACCAGGTGTTCCTGACTATCCAAGTACGGCTCTTACACCTCCAAATGCAACTTTGCTAGGTACTTATAGCCTAACTGTGACCAATACAACCAACGGCTGTACAAAAGTAGCAAGTGTAACAGTGACAGAAAATAAAACTTTGCCTACGGCAGATGCTGGCGCAGATAAAATATTGAATTGTACCAACAATCAAAGTGTAAGCATTGGTACAACTGCCATTGCAGGTATGAATTACCTTTGGAGCAATACTATTGCAACAGCAACACAAACAGTAACTACCGCTGCAACATATACAGTTACAGTAACCAACCCTATCAATGGTTGTACAAAAATAGATGATGTGACAGTAACATTGGATAATGTTGCGCCTGTCATTACGCCTATCCCAGCTGTAACAGTAAATTGTTTTACACCAAGCCCAACCTTAGTAACAAATGTTACAGGTTCTAACTTGGTTTATACTTGGACTCCTGCCTCTGTAACAGGAGCAAATCCAAGTATTACAGCAGGAGGAACATACACCGTGACTGTTACCAACTCTGTCAATGGTTGTAAAGATACCAAAACAATTGTAGTCCCAGAAGATAAAAATGACCCAACAGCGGTTATTGCACCGCCAGCGGTTTTGAATTGTACAAATATGTCAAGTATTGTGCTTAATCCAACGGGAACAAGTACTGGTGCTAACATCACTTACAATTGGACTGCGCCAACTGGTGTTGTTGGCTACCCAGCGACTACTTTTACTCCTCCAAATGCTACATTGATTGGAACTTATAGCTTAAGTGTTACCAATACGACCAATGGTTGTACAAAAACAACAAGTGTCTCTGTTACTGAAAATAAAACATTGCCCACGGCTGATGCTGGTGCGGGTAAAATATTGAATTGTACCAATGGACAAAGTGTAAGTATTGGTACAGCAGCCATTGCAGGTATGAATTACCTTTGGAGCAATGCCATTGCAACAGCAACACAAACGGTAACAGCAGCAGGAACATATACAGTGACTGTAACTGACCCTATCAATGGTTGTGCTAAAACAGATGATGTAACTGTAACTTTGGATAATGTTGCACCTGTCATTTCACCTATACCAGCAGTAACCGTAAATTGTTTTACACCAAATCCAACTTTGACAACAAGTGTAACAGGATCTAACTTGGTTTATGTTTGGTCGCCAAGTGGTTCGGGTGCAAATCCTTCGATTACCACTGGCGGAACATACACCGTAACTGTGACCAATTCTGTTAATGGTTGTACAGATACAGAAACAATTACGGTAACAGAAAATAAAGTAGATCCAGCAGCGGTTATTGCACCGCCAGCAGTTTTGACCTGTACGAATAATTCAAGTATTGTTTTGAATACAACAGGCACAAGTACTGGTGCTAACATCACTTACAATTGGACTGCACCAGCAGGTGCTACTGGTTTCCCAAGTACAGCACTACCGCCACCAAATGCAACAGTAGCTGGCCCGTATAATTTGACAGTAACAAACACAACAAATGGTTGCACGAAAACAGCAAGTGTCACCGTTACAGAAAATAAAACATTGCCTACGGCTGATGCTGGTACTGATAAATTATTGAGTTGTTTAAACAATCAAAGTGTAAGTATTGGAACGACAGCCATTGCTGGTCTTACTTACAGTTGGAGTAATAGTATTTCTACGGCAACACAAACAGTAACTACTGCGGCAACATATACTTTAACAGTAACCAATCCTGTTAACGGTTGTACAAAAGTAGATGATGTAGTTGTAACAGCTGACATTACACCACCTGTAATTAGCCCAATTGCACCAGTAACAGTCAATTGTTTTACACCAAATCCATCTTTGACAACAAGTGTAACAGGACCTAACTTGGTCTATACTTGGTCGCCAAGTGGCTCGGGTGCAAATCCAACAATCACAACGGGAGGAACATATACTTTAACAGTTACCAACTCTGTAAATGGTTGTACAGATACGAAAACAGTTGTTATTCCAGAAGATAAGGTCGTACCAAATGCGGTAATTAGCCTTAGTGCCAATTTGTCTTGTTTAAATAATTCAAGTATTACATTGAATACACTTGGAACAAGTACGGGCCCTAATTATACTTACAGCTGGACAGGTTTTTCACCAGGCTATCCAAGTACTACGCTAACGCCACCAACAGTTACGACACCTGGACAATACAGCTTAACAGTTACGAATACGACCAATGGTTGTACAAAAACAGCAAGTCTTCCCGTATCACAAAACATTGCACCGCCAATTTTAGCAAATATGTCACCACAGGTTTTGACTTGTACCAATAATGGACAAGTGACAATAGGTGGTGCTGCAACAGGCGGTACAAATTTCACTTACAATTGGAGCAATAGCCAAACAACAGCAACGCAAACGGTGACAGCTCCTGGCACATTTACGGTAACCGTAACAAATACAGATAACGGTTGTACTGCTACTTCGAGTGTTGTCATTACGGAGGATAAAGTTATTCCTACTGTCAATGCTGGTGCAGATTTAAGTATTAATTGTAACAATCCAACCGTTTCTGCCAATGCAACAGCAAGTGGTGGTACAACTTTGACTTATGCTTGGTCAGGAGGTTCAGCGGGAACAAATACACTTACACCAACATTCAACGCTGCGGGAACATATACTTTAACAGTGACAAATACTGTCAATGGTTGTACAAAAACTGACGACATTGTTGTAACAGCAGATTTGGTACAACCGACTGCGGTTATTGCACCTTTGACTTTGAATTGTACAGCTCCAACAGCAAATCTAAATACAACAGGAACAAGTACTGGTGCAAATTATACCTACAACTGGTCTGGTCCAAGTGGTTTTGCAAATACAACATTAAGTCCAAATATAACACTATCAGGCACTTACGTTTTAACAGTTACAAATACAACAAACGGTTGTACTAAAACGGCAACAATAAATGTTACTGAAGATAAATTTGCACCAACAGCGAATATTACGACTGCACCGCTATTGACTTGTGCTAATCCTACGACACAAATCAATGCAACAGGCTCTACGGGAGCAAACTTTACTTACGCATGGACATCTAATGTAGTCACTGGTTCAAGCACATTGACACCAACAGTAAATACGGCTGGTTCTTACACTTTGACTGTTACCAATACGACCAATGGTTGTACGCAAACAGCAACAACAAATGTTACCGAAGATAAAGTTGCGCCAGTCGTTACAGCGACAGGTACTGGAAATATTACTTGTTTGACAACAACGGCTAATTTGGGTGTTACAATTACTTCTGGTTCAAATCTTGTTTTCCAATGGGGACCAAGCACTGGAATCGTTGGCAATTCGACACTTCAAAATATTACTGTCAATCAAGGAGGTACTTATATTGTGACAGTAACAAATACGGCTACAGGCTGTTCCGCTACAAGTCCTATAACAATTACATCAAACAATACACCTCCAACAGCAAATGCGGTCGTGTCTGGTGCGATTAACTGTAACAATACGTCAGCTACTTTGGACGGAACATCTTCCACTTCGGGTGCTAACATTACTTACTTATGGACTGGTCCAGGTTTGAATAGTAGTACAACTTTAACACCAACGGTTAATGCAGGAGGAGCTTATACTTTGGCTTTGACCAACACAACAAATGGCTGTACTAATTCTAAAACAGTCGTTGTCAATGAAGACAAAGTTTTACCAGTAGGCTCTATTTTTCCACCAAGTCAATTGACTTGTACAGCACCTACGGTAACAATAACAGTGAGTAGCAATCCAACATATTTGTATAGTTGGTCAGCAAGTGCTGGTGGAAACATCGTCAGCGGTGGTTCTACCCAAAGTATTGTAGCGGATAAAGTTGGGACATACAGCGTAAATATTATCAATGCTGGAAATGGTTGCCAAATCACATTGCCTGTTAATGTAACAGAAAACAAACAGTTTCCAACTGTTGTAACTGTTCCTAATGCTGCCATTTCTTGTATAGCTCCTAATGTTACTTTAAATGCAAATGGTTCAAGTTCGGGTTTTCCTTATACTATTTCTTGGACATCAAGTACTGCTTCTCCGATTACAAACGCTACTTCTTTGCAACCTACGGTAAGTTCGGCAGCAACTTATACCATAAAAATCGTTGATTCAAGTAATGGTTGTGAAAAAACAGGTACGGTGGTCGTTACAGACAACAAGGTTTTACCAATAGTGCAAGTTGCGCAAGGTGGAACAATTGATTGTAACAATCCAGCGATTACACTAAATGGCAATGGCTCAAGTACAGGCGTAAATTACACTTACAATTGGACATCTGGCAATGGTTTGGGGATTTTATCTGGTTCAAATACACTTATACCTACCGTTACACAAGGCAATACTTATACTTTGGTGGTAACAGATATTACCAATAGTTGTACAGATTCCAAACAAGTGATTGTTCAACAAAATACAACAAAACCAAGTGCCAATGCTGGTCCTCCAAAAGTAATTACTTGCGCTTCAAATAGTATTCAATTACAAGGTTCTGGAAGTACTGGAAATCAATATCAATACCAATGGTCAAATAGTGGTGGCAATATTTCAAATGCAGTTGGTGGAAATACTTTGACTCCAACCGTTTCACAAGTAGGAACTTATACTTTGGTGGTGAAAGATGTGACAAACGGTTGTACAGAAAGCGCAACAACAACAGTTACCTTAGACCAAGGTGTACCAACAGCAAATGCTGGAGCTAAAAAAGAAATTAATTGTAATGTCCTACAAGTAACCTTAGATGGTTCTGCTTCTACACCTGGCTTAACGTACAATTGGACAACAATTGGCGGCAATATTGTTTCTGGAAATGGAACGCTAACACCTTTGGTAGATAAACCTGGTACGTACAACTTAGAAGTCTTTAATACTGCAAATGGTTGTAAAGGTAATGCTTCGGTACAAGTAGATGATCAACGCATCAAACCTACTTTGAAAATTGCAAAACCAAAAACGCTCAATTGTGCCAATACAAGTTTTGTATTAGATGGTACGGGTTCTTCTACTGGCGCAAACTTTGTTTATAACTGGACAACTACTGGTGGAAATATCGTTGGTTCTCCAACAATTATTTCCCCAACAATTGACAAAGCGGGTTCTTATAATTTTAATATAAAAAACAATACAAACGGTTGTAGCAAAGATAGCACAGTTGTTGTAACAGAAAACTTCAACAAACCTGTACCAGCTGCGGCAGCTCCAGCGTTATTGACTTGTACACAACCGACGACCGTTTTAGATGCAACAGCTTCTACAAAAATACAAAATGCTAAAGTGCAATGGAAATCAAGTATTCCTAATGGCTTGACCTTGGGTACAAATCCTTTGAAACTTACTGTAAATGACGAAGGTAAATTCACCTTAATTTTAACAGATACATTGAGTTTTTGTAAAGATAGTATTGTTATTGATGTGAAAAAAGATGCCAATATTCCACAAGCCAATGCTGGAACAGCAGGCGAGTTGAATTGTACGACAAAAGAGCTTACGCTAAATGCAACAGCAAGTACTGGTACAAATATTACGTATTCTTGGACAACGGTTGGTGGAAATTTTGTTGGTGGAGTTACCAATACTTTGACACCAAAAGTCAATGCTCCTGGTAAATATACCTTGAAAGTCTTAAATTCGACCAATCAATGTACAAAAGAATCAAGTATTGACATTGTTCAAGACACTTTGAAGCCTTTGGCTAAAATTGCAAAACCAGCCATATTGAATTGCAAAACAACGGTTACTCCTATTGATGCTTCGGCTTCTTCACAAGGTACTAATTTTTCTTTGGCATGGACAACGCCTTCGGGAGCAGTTGTTTCTGGCGCAAATACAGCTTCGCTTTTGGTCAATAAACCTGGTGTATTCGCAGTGACAGTGACCAATACTAAAAATACTTGTACGGCAAGCAATACTGTTACAGTAAAGCAAGACATCGTAAAACCAAATGCTACTGTTAGCAACAACGATACTTTGAACTGCCGCAATGCCAGTACAAAATTGAAAGGCGTAGCTTCTTCTAATTCTGGTTTTTATACTTTTGAATGGAAAGAACCTACCGCTGGTGCAATCATCAAAGATGCACTGTTATTAACTCCAACAGTCAATCAGCCTGGGAATTACCAATTAATCGTTACGGATACTGTGAATTTCTGTCCAAGTACAGCGCAAATTACAGTGATTAAAGATGTTCAAACACCAGTTGTTGATGCAGGTACAGCAGGAAACTTGACTTGTACGGTTAAAGATGTAGCCCTTTCGGGAACAGCAAGCAACGGTAAAGCAAGCGATTTTATTTATACTTGGACAACAGCAAACGGAAATATTTTTGGTTCAACCAGTACTTTAAATACAAAGGCTGATGCGCCTGGGAAATATTTTTTAGAAGTAGAAAATAAAATAAACGGTTGTAAAGCAAAAGATAGCACATCGGTAACGCAAGATGCCAATGTACCTAAAGTCGAAATTTTGGCATCAGGCAATTTGGATTGTAAAACAAAAACCTTAGAATTGGACGGTTCGGGCAGCTCACAAGGTGCTGGAATTACGTACAAATGGAGTGCTAAAAACGGAGGTGTTATCAGCTCGGGCGCAAATACTTTGAAAGTAACCATTAGCAGTGCTGGTGATTATACCTTACAAATCACCAATTCAAACAACAATTGTATCAAGGAAATTACAAAAACAATTAGCAGCGATACTTTGCCTCCTGTGATTACGATTTCGCAAGATATTTTGACTTGTGCAAAACCAACAATCGAGCTTGTGGGAAAAGTTTTCCAAGCAAGTCAGTTCACTTTTGATTGGCAGACAAGTAATGGTACAATTGTTTCTAACAAAGACAGTCTTCAAATCTTGGTAAGCAAAAAAGGCGATTATATTTTGAATGTCAAAAACACTAAAAATGAATGTGTAAGTAGCAAAAAAGTGACAGTCTTAGAAGACAAAACACTACCTACTACTGATGCAGGTTTGTCTTTTGAAATCAATTGCCAAGACAGTATTATTACCTTAAAAGGTGATAATTCAAGCAAAGGCATTGATTATGTTTATAATTGGACGACCAAAACAGGTAATATTTTAAAAGGTGAAAAAACTTTAACACCTGACATTGACAAAGCTGGAGTCTATGTTTTATCCATTTTTAACAAAGGAAATGGTTGTTCAAATAAAGATAGTGTTGATATAAAAATTAATAAAACGCTGCCTAAAATTAGCATTGCAAAACCTGATACTATAACTTGTAAAAAGCAACAAGTGAACATCAATGCGACATCAACGGCAACAGGTACAGCACAATTTGCTTGGACATCAGTGGCTTCTGCGAATATTATTGGTGATAAAACAAAAGCCTCTATTGCAACCAATCAGCCAGGTTCGTTTAATTTGGTCGTGATTGATGATAAAAACAAATGTATCAGCAAAGCAACTGTTGGTGTTCTTCAAGACACCATCAAACCAATTGTGAGTGCTGGCGCAAACATTGAACTCAACTGTAAAAGCCCAACGATTGACATTACAGGAACGGCAACCGCAAAACAACCGCTAACGTACTTGTGGACAACAAGTAATGGCGGTACGATTGTAGCCAATGGCGACAAAGCAAAAGTAACTGTCAAAACAGCTGGTAATTATAAGTTGTTGGTAAGTAATAATTTCAATGGCTGTACCGCTTCAGACGAAATGGAAGTAACCTTCTTAGGTGCGCCAAAAGCAGTTGTTTTAAAGCCAGAAACACTTACTTGCACACGTACAAGTGTAATTTTAGACAGCAAAGGTTCTGATATTGGCGCAAATTATACTTACACTTGGACAAATAATACAGGAAATAATTTGGGAACAAATCCAACATTGACCACTGCAACACCCGGGACTTATACCTTAAAAGTCTATAACAGCAGCAACGAATGTGAGAAAAAACAAGACATTATCGTAGAGCAAGACATTGCAAAACCAAATGCCAACGCTGGTTCAAGTGCTGTCATTGATTGCGACAAAGGTTTTGTAATACTTTCTGCCAAAAATTCAAGCCAAGGCTCTAAATTTAAATACCAGTGGTCAGGTGGTTTGATTGATAGTGGCGCAAACAGCATCGAAGCACAAGTAACCGCACAAGCCGTTTATACATTATTGGTAACAAATACAGAAAATGGTTGTACGGCAAGTGATACAGTAGGTGTATTGAGTTTGAAACCAGCATTATTGGAAACCGTAGCGAAAGACCCAGCTTGTTACAATCAAAAAGGTTCAATTACGTTCAAAACCATTTCTGGTGGAACGCCACCTTATTCTTATTCTATTGATGGTGGTAAAAATTATTACGCAGCTTCTTCTTACAATAGTTTGAAACCTGGTGAATACTTTATTCACGTACAAGATTCCAAAGGTTGCGAAGACAGCAGCAGCGTCACCTTGAATAATCCTGATAAATTGACCATTGATATTCCAAGTATTAATCAAGTGAAAATTGGCGAAGACATACAATTACAAGCAAGCGTTGATCCAAGTATTCCAAAATTAACTTTGATAAAATGGTCACCTGATTCGATGCTGAGTTGTAAAGATTGTCTTGCCCCAATCCTTAAAAAACCATTGACAAATATCTACTTTACACTTAAAGTTGTCAATGAAAATGATTGTGTCGCAGAAACATTCACCACAGTAGAAGTGGATAAGCGCATTGGCGTATATGTTCCCTCTAAATTTAGTCCAAATGGGGACAATATCAATGATAGATTTATAGCTTTTGGCGACCCTGATTTGGTTTTACGCATCAAATGGTTCAAGATATTTGACCGTTGGGGCGATAATGTCTATTCTGAAACTGACATTAAAGTGAATGAAGTGTCACGTGGCTGGGACGGAATTTTTAACAATAAAGATGTCAATCCTGGTGTATTTATCTGGAATTGCGAAGTCGAATTTATTGACGGAACAACCAAAATCCTAAAAGGAGATGTCACTCTGACAAGGTAAAAATTTTATAAAAACAAACCGTTATAGCGATACAGTTATAGCGGTTTGTTTTTTTATAAGAAGACGTTAATTATCTTAAATTTTCAATACATTACCAATTTTTTTTTAATTTTGCATTTTATTCAAAAACCGTTTTTAAAATGAAAAAATTTTTTACATTTATTTTTCTTTGCGTTTCGACGTTCACATTTGCCCAAAAATCATACAGTTACATCACAGATAGAAAATTTTCAGACCCAGAAGATTTGTTGGGTTATAATTTTCGCCCATCTATGCGGGAAATCAAAGATGCTGGAAAAACAAATATTGCACCTGGTGCAGTTGGTTTTGGAGTGACACAAAACAACCTTTATGTAGAAGGTGACGGGATTCAAGGTGTCTATAACTTGAACAATATCAATCCAACAGAATACGGCTTCAAACTAAATTTCATGAATGCACGTGACGCAACGATTCAAGGACATTTGAAAGTAATCGTTGGTAAAAATCAATATCCGCAAGCGGTGATTTTTTTGCGCTCTAACAAAGAAAAAGAAATTATTTACTACTTGCCAGAAATGCCAAAAGATCTTTTTGAAAAAGAAAGAAAATATTTCACGGATAAAAATGAGCAAGCCTTTGTCCATCAAGATTCAATTTATGGCAAAACTTTACGTCCATTTTTTGTTTTTCATCAAGAAAAACATACACAAGAACGTTTGGAAATGAAAGATTCTTGCTCAATGAAATTCATTGAAAAAATTACAATCATTGACAAAATAAAGAAAAAAGACAAAGAATCCATCGCAAAAGATTCAATAGCAGCTTTGGCGACTGCTGAAAAAGGTGCGACAATGCCGAAAAAAGACGATAAAAAGAACATCAAAATCATCAAGGAGCATTTTATGGTTTTGCGCCAAATTTTGAAATTTCCCGATGGTACTACAGAGGATAAAAGCATGGAGCTTTTGATTAAAAATTCGAGCTTAAAAGAAGATAAAAGTGTTGATTTTGAAGGTGATAGGTATTTACTTTTATTAGATACAAACAAAGGGGAAATCAGTATTTACCTCAACGGAAACAAAATGGTGAACTCCATCGAAGGACTTGGAAAGTTATATTGTGTAAGAGGTTTTTAATTTTATTCAAATACTTGAAAAAATATCCTGTCACATTTTGTATATATTACAAAATATTATAATTTTACATTTTATATAATAATTTTATAATATTAAACTTATACAATGTACGCTACATATCGATGTCTTTTTTCTGTTGCATTAGTTTTTCTTTTCGCTCAGACACATCTTATTGCTTCAAACGACAGCACCAAAATTTCTTGTAAAATACACCGTTTGGAATACTTTACGGTTTCTTTTTCAGGAGTTCAAGATGTTGTTAAAGAAACAGAATGGGAAAAAGAGTACAAGATGGACAGCTCAGGATTTGCCATACATACCTTACAAATCCAAGAACCTACTTTACTTCGATTGACGTATGACTACCGCTATTTTGAAGCCTATTTGATACCTGGCGATAGCCTTCACCTTGATTTCGACGGGCAAACCTATCCTACAACAATTGATTTTTCAGGTCGTGGGAAAGAGCATAATATATACCTGCACGCTTATAGAGGACAGTTTTTGGCACAAAGTAGAAAAAATGTCATAAAAACAATGTGCCAATTACCTCCACTTGACTTTCATAAAACGATTGATGAAATCACTTCCCAAAAGTGGGCTTTTTATCAAAATTATGATGCTAAAAAACGAGCAACATTCAGTCCTGATTTTGCCCAGTTTGCGGAAAGTGAGATTGCTTATTGGCGTTCTTACTTTTTGATGTTCTATTACGATGAACATTTGAGTATTCTTTCTGGCGAAAAATATTACATTCCTGATGCGTATTTTGATTTTTTAGACGATACAAAAGTCAATAACGATGCTGCATTTATACAGCCTTTTTATAGAAAATTCCTACGACTTTACCATGATTTTAGAATTGCCAACTTAGATTTTCCACATGGACTGGCTTCTCGTCAGCTTTCTATCATAACACAAAATCCTGATATTCAGCTTTTTGATGGTGTAGAATGTGCGCACAGCCTAACCAATTTGGATAAAAATGAAGAGGTATTATTGTTAGACAAACTAACTTTTCCTTCGCAAGACGATGGAACGCCCGTTGCGTATCGCTTGAAAGTTAGACGAAACAATGGACAAAAAGGTTGGATTAAGACAGAAGGTGTTGTGATAGAAAAAGACAAAAGCATCAATGCCAATCCTTTGTTTATCAACACTTTTGAAGTCAATACCAATCGTGATTTAATCCACGGAATGGTAAAATTCGATACGCTAAAATTATTTGCAGACCAAGATGATAAAATTCAGAATTATTTGATGCAATTAAAACAAACAGAGCGTCTGGTACTTTTGAATACCATTACAACCGAAAACTACGATTATTCCAACGAAAAAGTATTGTATGCAGCACCATTCACCAAAATCCGAAGCAACCGTGGCATCATGGGTTGGGTTTCGACTTCCGGGATTCAATTGCAATGGAGAAAAACTGTTTTGACCGAAATGTTGAGCAAAGCAGAAGCGAAAAGTCAAACACTTTTTAATAATTTGGATTATTTTTTTGCAGGAAAAGCCTTATATTATTTGGCTGCGCTTGACATTCGTGAACGCTTGGCTTTTGAAGGAAAGTTGGCTGTCAAAAAAAATTATGATGCTTTTATGAATAGTGCAACAGACGTTTCTTTGTTGGCAAGCGTCAAGGATATTTTTCAAAATGAAGACAAGCGTTTTTATGTGGATAGTGCAAATATAAAAATTCAAAAACGCATGGTCAGTAGCCGAAATGTAAGCCTGAATGCACCACCAAGTAATTTCCGTTTGGCACATATTGAAGATCAGTACGCTGCATCTGCACTTGCTTACAAACAAAATAAAGCATTGAAAATACTAACACCAACGGTCATTTCTCGGGAAATAAAACCCATCAAATTCCCTGATGTTACTTACACGATTCTGCCTGCGGTGATTTCTGGAAAAAACCGTATCAATAGAAATTATGAACTCCAACTTTTGGTCTATCCTGATTTGATTAACCTCAATAGCCGTACGATTCCTATTCAGACCGTAAAAGGCGATAATTTTTTTAAAGGTAAAAATTTCAGATTGGAAGTGCCAATTATTGAACCAATTTTTGGCGTACTGATTTCTAATCAAGATAGTATTCCCGTCTATTTGCAATCAGGTGATGAGATTGAATTGCTCTCTGGCAACTTGGGCGAAACTCAAATCGAGTGCAAAGGTAAAAGTGCAGCCAACTTGAAATATTTGCAATTTATCAAAAAAAATATGACAGATTGGGACAAGCAAATGACTGACGCACAAGGACTTAGCACTTCTGAATTTCGTTTTTTGGCGGATAAAATAAAAAAAGAAAAATTAGAAAAACTAGTTTCTTTTTCAGAATACACCAAATTAACACCACAGTTTTTAAGAATTATAGAAATAGACATTGACTATTGGCATGGTTTCCAATTGATGAATTTTGCACAGAAAAACAAGAATAGAACCTTTGCAAACAATTACTATGATTTTTTCGATAACCTCGTTGTTCAAAATGACTTTGCGCTCCCAAGCGAATATTACCGCAAATTTGTTCGTATTTATTTGGAAGAAAAAATGCGCAAAGAAAACAAAACAAGCGTTGGAGAAGAAGACATCGCTCGTACTTCTTTTGGTGAAAAAACATTGAAATTTTTGCAAGCAACCTTACTTTCAAAAGAGCTGGAAGCTGGTGTGGACAACAAAAAAGTAGAAATTGCCCAATCCTTCGTAGAAGACAATGCTTATCCAACGCTCAATGAAATGCTCAAAACAGCGTACAAAAAACGTTTGGCACAAGAAGAAGGCGCAGATGCACCACCGTTCACATTGTTAAAAGCCGATGGCAAAAAAGCAAAACTGGAAGACTTCAAAGGCAAAATAATTTACCTCGAGTTTTGGGATAGCCAATGTGCCGATTGGATTAAAAATGCTAAATTATTAAAAAAACGCCACAAGGATTTTAAAGACAAAAACATTGTTTTTCTTTACGTTAATTTAGATGAAAGTCAGCAAAAGTGGAAAAAAATCATTAGAAAACGCAAACCAAAAGGGACGCAACTTTTTCAAAGCGATACGGATATTTACAACAGCCGTATTGATGAAGCGTTCAGCGTTGGCACATTGCCTGCATCAGCATTGATTGATGACAAAGGTAAAATAATTGTCAGCCCAGCTCAAAAAATGGACATCGAAACAACGCTGAATAAAGCAAGAGCTATTTTACATTAAAAAGGTTATAAGTCATCATTTAAGTAGTCGTAAGTCAATAAGTCATAAGCCCTAAGTCTTTTAATTCATTGATTTACAATATTTTATAGTATTTTAAAATATCAATTGTTTCAGTCGAAGCCTTAATACATTCTCGATGTTCCAGTATTTCGAATTATTAGCTTATGATAAAATCGCCTATCTTTGTGTTAGAAAATGAAACATAAAGATATGCTAATAAGTGTTTTTG
>JAYWHK010000347.1:0-15956 GCA_043777755.1 Saprospiraceae bacterium | reverse complement strand
CTTTAAAGCCAACGCTACGGAAAGACCCAACGCTACGGAAATACTACCACTAAAAACCTTCCTGAACCCTTACCTTTACTTCGCTTTTTTGATAAACCATAGAAAAAGGCTCTACGCTATGTGTCAAAAAAACATTACCTCCAATAATCGTATCCTTGCCAATAACGGTGTCGCCACCAAGAATAGTGCTATTGGAATAAATCGTCACATTGTCTTCAATAGTAGGATGACGTTTGGTATTTGACTCGCTCTTTTTCACACTCAATGCACCAAGCGTAACACCTTGATAAATTTTGACATGATTGCCAATATGTGTCGTTTCTCCAATCACAATGCCTGTGCCGTGATCAATAAAAAAACTTGCGCCAATCGTTGCACCTGGGTGAATGTCAATGCCTGTCAGACTGTGCGCATATTCAGCAATCAAACGTGGCAAAATAGGAATATTCATCTTGTACAAAACATTGGCAAAACGATAAACTGAAATGGCATAAAACCCTGGGTACGTCAAAATAATCTCCTCTACGGATTGTGCCGCAGGGTCATTTTGCAAAATAGCCGCTGCATCTGCCTGTAAAGAGCTATAAATCGCTGGAATTTTTTCAAAAAAAACTTTTGTCAATTCTTTTGCTTTCGCACTGGATTTCTCAGAACTGGACAGCAAAGCTGCCAACTCCAATTGCAGATACTCCCATTGCTGCTCCGCAGAAAAAGGTGTGTTTTTTCGATTCCGAAAAGGAAAAAGAAAGTCAATCAAGCTATCAATAAACCGTTGAGCATCTTCTTTACGTGGCATATCCGCACAACGGGCAGAATTTTCAATATTTCTAAAAAAATCAGCTAAAGAATCCATATTTTTAATAAAATTTGTCCATTTTATCGAATTTTATACGCTAAAACGAAAGAATAGTTATTATGACGTTTGATTTCTAAAAAGAAGGTATTATCTTTGTTAAATTATTGTAATTTTTTTTATCTAAAATGCAAAGAGTTCTATTTACTTTTATTTTGTTGTTTTTATTTAGCAAAAACCATGCGCAACAAGGTTTTAGTGGCGGAGCTGACAAAGAACTCACCTGCTTGAAGGATTGTGTCGTGTTAGATGGAAAAATTCCAAGTAGTGATTGGACTTTTTTTTGGACAGATAAAAAAGGTTTTTACAGTAAAAATATCACGCCAACGATTTGTGTATCAGGAATTTATACATTAACAGCAAGTTATCAAGGACAAACGCTGACCGATGAAGTAACTATTTTTGACAATAAAACAATACCACAAGCTGATGCGGGAGAAAACCTTCGCACACTCACTTGTTTGTTCCCTTCGGCAGTAATCAATATTAAAAATCCAGGAACAGGATTTGGTATTTTTATCAAAGGACCAGACAATTTTAAATCCAATAGCAGCAATATAAAAGTAAATAAAACGGGTCTTTATATAGTAGAAGTTTTTAAAGGAAAATGTGCTACTTACGATACGGTACAAGTGATTGACGATAAAAAAATCGAGCAAGCCGAAGCTGGCAAAGATGCTTTGCTGACTTGCGCCGTGAAAGCGGTTAAATTGCAACCTACGACACCTCAAAAAGAAATGAGCTACGAATGGATTTTTGATAAAAAAACCATTTCGTCAGAACTGCAACTTTATGCCAACAAAGTTGGAAAATATTTTTTTAAACTCAAACAAGGTGTTTGTGAAAGTGTAGATTCCGTGGAAATCAAAGGCGATTTTCGCAAACCAGAGTTGTCAGGTGTCAAAGACTATCAGCTGAAATGTACAACGCCCTATTGCGTTTCTTCTGCTGTTAAGTGTTTGTACGAAAAAGAAGCTACTTTTATTTGGAACGATGCTAAGAATCAAGCATTTACAACCGCTTTGAATACGCAGCTTTGCGAAACAGGGATTTTTACTTTGAAAAGTAAGCTGGCTGCAAATGGCTGTTTTGACGAAATCAAAATCAAAGTAAGCAAGCAAGATTCAATTCGATTTACGACAAGCATACAAGGTGCTTGCGACCCGCTTGCTAATGGAAGCCTTAGTATTGGAGCAATGACTGGTGGAAACCAACCTTATACTTTTTCTCTTGATAATACTGATTATCAGAGTACTATAAATTTTGAAAATCTTAAAGTAGGAGTTTATACGCTCAGTGTAAAAGACAGCAAAGGCTGTAAATCCGCTACAAAAGTTACGATTCCTTGGCGTAAAAACTTTGAATGGAATTTAGACACGGAGTATAATTTTTGTAGCCACGACAAACCTTTGATTATTGATGCAACAGTAAAAGACAAAGAGGCAGGAACGGTGCTTTATCGTTGGAGTGACGGTTCTAATGAGCCAGAAAGAACCTTTGTTCAATCAAAACAAACATGGGTTGAAGCAAAAGGAGAATGTTTTTTAGAAAAAAGATACATCAATATTGTTGATAGTTTTGACCTTATCAGAGAAGAGCGTTTTTATGCGCCAACAATTTTTAATACTGACAGTAAAAATACTGAAAATATTGGCTATAAGATTTTTCCAGCCCTTCCGTTGCTTGATTTCCAGATGTATATTTACAATAAACAAGGAAATTTGCTGTATTATAGCAATGATGCCAACGAAACTTGGGACGGAACTTTTAGAGGGAAAAAACTCAATCCTGAAGTATATTTTTGGCAAATCAGAGCTTCTATTGATGCTTGTGGACATCCTGTCCCTTTCAATAAAACAGGTAGCGTGATGTTGTTGAGGAGTTAAAATTTTAATATTTTTACAATAGACGAAATGTATAAAATAAAAATTTTATGGTTAATTCATTGAAAATGAATTGGTTAATTTTTGGACTAAAAATTGCTAAAAAGTATAAAAAATTTAGCAATGAGTTGGGAAAAAGTAAAAATAAGCTGCACGGCAAAAATTTCGCCGTTACACGGGTTTAAATAGCCCCCTTTTTGAAAAAATGTTATCCTGTATTAAGAACGCAAAACAAGCAAATCGAAAACATCCGATAAAAGGGTGTAAAAAGCCCGCTAAGTATTGAAAACCAGCTACTTATAACAGTTGTTGTGAAAATTTCATCCCGTGAATAATGGCTTTTTTTGTCAACCTATTTCAGGACAGGACAGTACTACTTTTTTAGAAAATGGCATACACAACATATTCTTCATTTTCTACAATCTTAGAAAAATTCAATTGATGCGTTTTTTTTGTCAAAATATGTGTCACGCCTTCTTTTTTTAAACTTAAAAAATCATTTTCTCGCAATTGGTAAAATTTTTCATCGGCTTGCACAAAAAGGCTTTTAGAAAAATCCCGATTCGCAAGGTTCAATTGATATACTTTTTGCACTCGTTCATACCAATTCTTAAAACCATCTTTGGTTTGTACATTTGCTTTTACATCAACAAAACTACTTTTTTCGCTAAAAAATTTCAAACTTGTCAAACTCGCAGCTTGTACAAAAACAGCATTTTTCGGAATTAAATACTTGATTTTCAAGGTAATAGAAATATCATTTCGAGATTGGTAATTTTTATTTGGCAAACTGTATGTCTTATTTGCAAAACGTCCGCTTGGGTTTTTTAGTTGAAAAAAACAATACAGCGACAAACTCAGCAACAAGGTTTTTCCAATATTGATAAAATTAAAAAAAATAATGAACTGAAAAAAAGTCCTTTCCGAAATCCAAGAAAAAATCGCCAAAATTGCAAACGCTTTTAGCCATATCGTCGTTTTGAACCACTGCGTTGGAAAAAATAGCGGAGATTTAAAACCTTCCGTCCATATACTATATAATATAGCAACGATGATGCTCGTCAAGAAAATACCAAATACTTTTTTTTCTTTTTTGTAAAAAAAATACAATCCAAACGCCAATAAAACGCTCATCACAATGTAATTTTTTTGCCCAAAAGCCGAAGGGATAAAATGATGCGCTGCCCTGAATTGGATAAATTCAAAAAATTCCGCTGCACTAATATTCGCTGCACTAAAATTTTTTAACAGTAAAAACAACCAAGAACCAGCCAGTAAAATATACAACAAACAATTGATTACAAATGATTTATGTATTTCAAAATTCCATTTTTTTTCAAAAAAAACAAGATTAATCACATAAGCTCCAAAACACAAACAAAAAACTTGCAAACCTGCCAACGGATGAAGCAAAGTCGCCACAATTGCCAATCCTGCAAAAAAATTATATTTTTCCCTTAAAAAAAACAAGACCGCCCAAACGCCAACTGCTTTTGACATATTGCTCGAAAGCAACTCATTGTAATACAAATCATTGCCACCCAAATTGAATTTGTACATCGGAAGAAAAAGTACTAAAAGCGCAATCCAAATCCAGCCTTCTTGTTTGATGTAACGCTTTGCAATGTTGAAAAGTCCTAAAAACAAAGCCAGTGAAAAACCAAAATGCAGCAAAAAAACAGCCCATTCTAAATTTTTTTTTCCAAAAAAAGACAACAACAATGCCACCGAATAACGCTCATTCGGAACGTTTTTCGCCATACTTTGTATGTACAAATCGCTGATATACAATGAATTGTCTATCAAATAATTGCTATACGACAATTGTTCGATTTGGTCATTCTCTCCAAAAGTATAACCATGAAAAGCCAATACAACGATGTACAGCGCAAGGGAATAAAGTAGTTTGCTCAACATTTTTTGTTTTTTAAGCTGAACGGAAGTAAGAGTTTTCGCCAACAATGAACAAATGTACAGAGAAAAAGTAAAACAAAAACATTTTTAACTGCAAAACCTTGTTATTGATTCTAAAACCTAAAAATAAACACTACCTTTGGCAAAATTTTTCATTTATGCAAGAAATATTAAACGTCGCATTGTTGCAAGCGAACCTCGTCTGGGAAAATAAAACCGAAAACTTAAAGGCTTTTGATTTAAAACTAAAAGCATTGAGTGGTCGAAAATTAGACCTAATCGTTTTACCTGAAATGTTCACAACGGGTTTTTCGATGGATGCTGTGCGTTTGGCTGAAAGAGGAAATTATAACCCGACCTTAGCTTGGATGAAAACGAAATCTTTTGAGTATGATGCTGCGCTTTGCGGTTCTTTTATAGTGGAAGAAAACGGACAATATTTCAACCGTTTGCATTGGGTTCAGCCTAATGGAACGGTACTTACCTACAACAAACGCCACCTTTTTACGTTGGCTGGTGAGCATGAAAATTATACGGCAGGAACAGAAAAACTAATCGTAGAGTGGAAAGGTTGGAAAATCTGTCCGCTGATTTGTTACGATTTGCGTTTCCCCGTATGGAGTAGAAATACCGAAAATTATGATTTGCTGATATACATCGCCAATTGGCCCAACCGCCGAATCCATGCTTGGAAAACGCTTATTGCAGCACGAGCAATCGAAAATCAAAGCTATTGTATTGGTGTAAATATTGTTGGCACTGATCCCAATGGAAATCTGTACAATGGAGAGAGCTGCGCAGTGAATTGTGAAGGTCATGTTTTGTATGAAAAGAAAAACGAAATTGACGTAAAACTACTTGCCTTAGATGCTACCTCGCAAGCGAATTTTCGACAAAAATTTCCATTTTTAAAAGACCAAGACTCTTTTTTAACAAAATTTTAACATATAATGTTTTCAATGCTTAAATAATTGATAATCAGCATTTTATAGTTTATTTATTTTTTTATAAAATACTACTCAAATGTTAAATTATAAAAAAAAGATTATAAAAGAGCATGATTATCAGATATTTTTACAATCTTTGCAAGTCCAATCAATCAAAGTAGTGTTTTTGTATTACGACACTTTGATTTCTTAACTACCTAACCGTCCCGTTTTTCGATGCTTTTTGCATCGAAAAAAACTCAAAACAAATCTTTACGAAGGTTTGTTTTATTACCAGAATAAATTATTTTATTCTTCAATTTGTCCTGATTAAAGTCACCGTCAAAAGTGGCTCGGGAAAAAATGTTATGCATTCAAACCAAAACTTGCTCACGATAATTACACAACCCAGTTTGACTTTTTCTTACGAGTCAAATAAAATTTAGAGCATTTTTTTATAAACAGAATTGCCAAGCGGAATGAAGCTGACGGGATTTATCATGTTCAGCCGTTTCACGTAACAATTCATAAAATCCAAAAAACAACCTGAAGCAATGACAAAAAACGGATTGAAACTGTGTGCGATTGCAATAGCATCATCGTTCCTCTTAACAACCTCGTGTAATGTTATGCGTAAGGCTGACCGAAGCGTTAAAATCACTAAAACAGCTGCTGTTCCTGAGAACATGAAGCGTTATATTGATGCTGAGGAAGTACAGCTACGAACAAATATAACTGGTTGGGCGCAGAATTACGTCGGTCACAAATACCGCTACGCAACTTCTGACCCAAGAAAAGGTTTTGATTGTTCTGGTTTTACCAGCTACGTGATGGGAGAGTACAAAATTAAAATTTCTCCTGGCTCATCAACGCAAGCCAAACAAGGCGCAAAAGTGAGCATTGAAAATGCACAACCTGGCGATTTGATTTTTTTCGGTAGAAAAGGAAGAATCAGCCACGTTGCATTATTAGTTGAAAATAACGAAAATGGACTTACAGTAGTTCACAGCACGAATACACGTGGCGTCGTTGTCGAAAATGTCAGTCAATCTGACTATTGGAAAAAGAAAATCCTTTTCGCTCGTGACGTTTTTGTTACTCGTTCTTAGAATGTAAGTCAGTCAATGAACAAAATTAAAAAGCCATCTTGTCTTGTACAAGATGGCTTTTTTGTTGGCTAAAAATTCCTTAATCCATTTTCATCACCACTACTTTCTGCACTTCTTGCTCGCCAGTAGCTGTATTTCTCAACGAAACATGGTAAATTCCTGACAACCAATTATTTGTATTGATGGTTGTTTCGGATTCGCTGTTCATTTTCAGTACATTTCTACCTTGATTGTCCATAATACTGATGTCAAAATTACCTTTTGGCATGGTGATATTGATGCGCTCAGTGGCAGGATTCGGGTAGATTCTGATGCTTGATGTTGGTGTTTTTTGGATTTTAGCTCCAAAATGTCCATTTTCATCAGGATAAATATCTACAATTGCTCTTGCGTAACGAATGTATTGTTCACACAATTTACCGCCTTCTCCATTTTCTATAATGGGCAATTGTGCAATTTGCGTGAAGGCTTCTAAAACCCTTTCCATATTAAAATCATCTGCTCTCATGGCATAATAGGCAGCTCTGAATTGTGCGTGAACAGAAGTCGGTACGCCTTGATAACCCGCTTCTATCATTTGCTCACAATTACATTCTGGTGCAAAAGTTGTAGAAAAATCTGTTTTAAACATTGCACCTGAATCATCACTGCCAATTAAACCAAACAATTTACAATCTCCATTAAAATCCGTCGCTTCGGGTTCTGTAATGTATGGAAGACAATTTCCAAACTTTTGACAATGCTCACATTCTACATTAAGCAAGCCTGCGGCTTGCGAAAAGAAATTCATCGTGCTTGGGTCAGGACTCAAACCTTGATTTTTAGCGTTCCAATAGTTTCCTGTCAATAAAATAGCTGATTTGGGTAAATTTTTGAAATAATAGCCCATGTCAAACAAATAAAGCCCGTTGCCTAAAATAAAATTGTTCGGACGTGTGAAATTACTTGTATGCGGCACTACCGAATAGACATCTGCTAAAATTTCAGTGTATAAACCTTTGATACCAGCACCATTATCATCGAAAGTAGCACAATCAAGGCTTATACTACTATTGTTATTTGAGCTTCCTTCTGAAAATACACCAATTGAGTTGCTTCTGACGACTGTTCCTTCTTGCATGATGATGTTGCAATCGTTTGTTGCAGAAACACCTCTACATTCTGAATCAAAATTAGGTACGCTGTTTTCATAACAGCTAAAATCATAATCGTAAGGATTTGTTGTTTGTTCAAGTTGTCCAAATAGGGCGTTTGCAAAATCCCTATTGTGATTTTCAATCAATGTATTGGTGAAAATAGCGTAAGGAATAGATTTTAACCTAACGCCTACAAAATGGTTTTCTCGAATTTGGCTGTTGCCTACTTGTAGGTAACTTGACGCAAAAGTGTTGAGCAAATCCATACCGTAATCATTGTCCACAAAAGTACTCGCATTGACATAATACGAAGCGGTATTGCTACCCGCTAAACCTATTTGGTTTTGTGTAAAAGTACTGCTGCTCACATTCACATAATTTACTTCTATTGCATTAATTCCGTATCTATTGAAAACAAAAGCACAAGAAGTGGCTCTGACATAGCCTTGAGTTTGTTTTTTAGCTTCTACGGCAGCATAAAATTTTGTAAAATTGCTATTGTTAAGGCTTACAATATTTGGTGCATCAAGCAACAAGGCCCTTGCAGAATGTGTTGTTTTGCCTATTTCTTCTGCATTGATGTTGTAAAAACGCACTTGGTCGGCATTTTTCAATTCTATTTTTGCATTTTGAAAATAATTGATTTTTCCTTGTTTGAAGTCGATGCTGCGTTGAGTAAGCGCAATTTTGGCATCGGCTACAATCTCAATCATACGGGTTGTTTGTGCGCTACCTTGAATACTGAGCGTGCCACCTTGCGGAACGGTCACCGTATTTCCTTTTTCAAAGCGGAAGTACGCATCATTCAACATTTTTACTGGTGTTTTTGCTACCAATTCACCATAAATGATTACAGGCGTACCCGTACCGTCACCGTTGAAAGTAATGGTATTCGGGCTTTCTAAAATCAATTTTCCACCTAGTTCTACAATGATTTGCGAATTGTTGAAAAGGTTGATTTGCGCTGTCGATTTTATGGCTAATTGCCCACCTGATTGAACAATGATTTTTGAGTTGTCACGGAGGTCGATTGTGCCAGCATTGAAATAGGCTTTGCCGCCCTGTTCAATGATGAGTTTTGAGTTTTTCTGTAACTTTACAACTCCTCCTGCGAGGACAAGATTACTACTATTCGCTACTTTTATTATGCCACTTTTACTACTATTGTCCGAACCAAGTATCAATTTACCGCCCGTATTCACATTCAAGGTAGCACTACCACAATCAAAAAGATAGGTATCATACTCTGCATCATAAGACGATTTTCCACCACCGTAAGCTGTAGCTCCTTCATTATTGATACGCAAAGTACCACCGTTATTGATACTAACACTTGGAATCCAACGTTTTGCAAAGCCAAAATTGTAGTTTGCACCTTTGCTATTAGGTAAAGAAACAAGGTCTCGCTCATTTTCTGTTATCCACGCAACCAATGTGTCTTTCATCTCCTTTGTTATCTCAACATGGCGTAAATTAGCTGTTGCTGGTGCATAAAATGCTTCAAAGGGTGTCAATTTATTTTGAATTATCTTTGCGTCAAAGATATTTTTATACATATTTGCATTGTCCATAGTCCAGTTGATGTCTAAGGCAGAAACAGTAGGCATAAAAGTGAAATCTTTTACATTTTTAAAAATGGTAAGTTCTGGGTCACCTCCCGTTGGAAACTGACCTCTAAATTCTGCTTCGGTATCTATCAAATCATTTCGAGTACAGCCTGGTGCAGCGTCCCAATTCGCTAAATTTACACCTGCCTTGGTTCTTATGATAGAACTATGATAGGCAATAGGTATATCATTGCCAAGTACATTTGCAAAAGAGCCTGGAATTGCGCCAGCAAACAAAATATTGCCTTCTCCACAACAACCGTGAGTATCAAAATTATTGATACTTACATAAGGAGGGTTTAATGTATTTATATATCCTACATGTGCATTGTTTTTAGAGGTTTCGGTAGAAAATAAGTGCATTTGACCTACATAGCCAAAAGGTTGTGGCGATGGTAGTTTCTTTCCATTAGAAAATATTTGCATACCAAACATTTTATTGTCTGTATCATTTTTCCAAGGTAAAGGTACAGCATTGATATTTCCACAAGCAATGGCTGTTTTTCGAGATTTTGTAGGGTAATTGCCATAAGATGCCAACGTGTTGAGCCAATCTTCTCTGTGATTAAAAGTAGGAGGTACGGTATTGTTCACAGCAGGGGAAACGGGAACAGTACCCCAATTATTTATGGTTAATTGAGCGTTGTTTGCCAAATGGTTGTATAGTAATTGCCTTGCGGCAGGTCTTAAAAGTGCTGTTTCCCATCGGTCACTTTTTCCTGCTCTATGAAGCATTTCCAACATTGCTTGTATTGAAATGGAGATATTTGCTCCTTTGTGTGGCGAGTCAAAAGCGATGTAATTGTTGGTACAAAAATCATTAGGGCTTTCTTTTTCCATTTTTGCCAAAGCATATTTTGCTACTTGTCCGCCCATACTTGCACCTATTACACTTATCGGGTGCAATATGCCATTATTGTCTGCACTTCTTGCATTTTTAAGCCGTTTGAGTAGTGTTATCAATAGTTCGCCATTGGCTTGCATATAGTTCTGCGCCATTTCGAAAATCCAATAAAACCATATCATAACCTTTTTGTTGTATCGCTTGACGAGTTTCAGGCATCAAGCGGATAAAATCCCAACTTGTATCTGCTTTATGTCCCATATAGAAAACATCCCAACCAAAATCGCCATAGCGCATAGCTCGATTGTTATCAGGATTAACCAAGGAGTCACGATTAAAGTCGATGCCTTCTACAAAAACCACTACCTTTCGCAGTTTTTTGTCTTCAGGATTGGCATATTTGATGTATGCCTTTGCCAATCCTCCGTTGGCATCTGTTGTACAGCCTATACAATTAGGTGTATAACTTCCTTTTATATCCCATATTGCATCAGGTGCTGTATAAGGATTGTTTGCACTAAGATTGCGGACTGTGAACTCAAAAGTAGTAGAAAGTCCGCTACTACTATTTGTAATTGTAATACTTTTTTTACCAGCACCCGAGAAAGTTTGCGAGCTACCTCCTACGATAGTTGCAGAAGAAGCACCTGTTCCGCTAAGTACAAAATCTACTCGATTGAATACTGTAACGGGATTAGCACAAGAAATAATAAGTTTTCCGCTTACTGTTACCAAATCAACTTTCAAGTCCATACGGTATTGATTTTTTTGAGCATCTGCTTTTTGAGAAAAGCATAAAAGTACTAAGCTTAGTAGCAACGTACTAAGCGAGTTTTGTATTTTTTTCATTGTGAAATTTTTTATTTTTTTAAGAAATGGCATGGCTTCGCCATACCTTGTATTGTTACAAAGTGATTTTTTATAATTATAACTTTTTTAGTACTTTAACTGATAGTACGTAGTATCATGTCCCTTACAGTAGGTAGAGTCAATAAATACTTGACCCCACTTGCCGTCTCTTTGTATAATCCATGATATTTTCTGTTTTTGATTTCCTAGCACATTTTCTGTAAAAACATTATTAACAGATTTTCCATGAAAATACCAGTCCTTATTGGTTGCACCTATACTCAATAAATCTCCTGCATCAAACGGCTGGTCATTAATCACTCTAACCGTCAGCCAAGCGAACGGAAACATTTTAGTAGTGACCGACTGGGTTTTGTTGTATTCTACATGGGTGATTCTGGTATTTTCACTAACATTGCTAATGTCAAAGTATTTATCTTTGAAATACCAAAGTTCATACGCCTTTTTATCAAAAGAGATTTTATGCTCGTAGCTGTATTTTCCATCTTTGTCCGTCAAAAAAGTATCAACAGGATAAAAGGAATACGTGCCACTACCAAAGCCATTGTAAGAACCTTCCATAAGTACAACTTTTACGCCTTCGAGTGGCTTGTTCGTACCTTGCTCAAGTACCTGTCCATTGACAATAGTAGGCGGAATTGGTTGCTCTTTATCACAGCTTACTAAAAAGCTGATAATCAAAAGACTAAGCGAGAAAAAAAGTATTTTTTTCAGTGTAAAAAATTTTGAAATTAGAAAAGAATCCTCTCGGATAGAAAGGTATTGTTTTTCGGCAGCGACGCCGTCGTAAGTGATGAGTGTGTTGCATAGTGTGTAATGGTCTAATTAAAAGAGTTAGAAAATCTCCACACTATGTTACAAATGTAAAACAGCGCAGAGCGTACTTAATTACACACATACAGGAACGACCAAGCACCTTTTACCGTGTAAGAAAAGCCACGCTCACGCGCTGTTATGCAACGTGAGCGAAGTGCTTAGTTCTGACGGTAATTATGGTCGTAATTTTGTATGTGTCAGCTTTTAAAGCAAATCGCTAAATATTTTAAAGAAATAAAAGTACGACTTTTGTACTTTTGACTCCCGTGTATTTTATATTGTTAGCACAACGATGTAAAAAAAGTTGTTGCTATTATTTTACAAAGATACGATACTGTTAAAAAAATGTCAAATTTTTTCTTCGCTTATTTCGCTAAAACAAAAAATTTATTTCTCTTTTTGAGCGAAAAAATGACGCTTTTTTAAAAAAATGAATTTTTTTTCTCGTTTTAAGCGAAAAGCCAAATTTTATTAAAAAATAAGGTATTTTTAAATTTTAAATTTTTTTAAAAATGATTTTTACAAAACAATATTAATTTTATAATTTATATTTATTTTCAATTTTAAAATGTTGATAATCAGATATTTATGTTTATTTTTTTCAATTTTAATATTTTTTGTTTTAAAATATTTTTTTTACTGGCTAAAAAACTTAAAATTAGTGAAATTTAAAATATAAACAGTAGAGTTTTAACGCATAAGCTGCTGATTAACAGGACTTTTGAATTTTTAATTTTAAATTTAGACTTTTACATTTCACTTATCGCAACAATGTCGCAAAGCCTTTATAAGTAAAAATTTTATTTCTTGGGCCAGTAAAAACAATAGAATACACATAAACGCCTTCGGGCGCAAGTTCTCCAACGTTATTTTTTCGACCATTCCAACCTTCGTTGTAGTTCTTAGTTTCAAAAACTCGCTCGCCCCATCTGTTAAAAATCACCATTTGAAAATTACTGATACCGTCTGTAATGCCTTTTCCTTTAAAATCATCGTTGGTGCTATCATAATTTGGCGTAAAGGCATTGGGCATAAAAAATTTGATAATCGGCTCAATATCAGTTCTTTGGTAACTCGTATCACGGCAGCCACTCGGGTGCGTTACTATCAAACGTATCAAATGAATACCTGTATCTTTGAAGGAATACGTAGGATTTCTTGTAGCACTGCCGCCTTCGCCTTGCCCAAATTGCCAAGACCATTTGCTTGCACCTGTTGATTTGTCCGTAAATTGTGCTGTATTTTCTAAGCTATTTAATTTTTCAGGTGTAAAAGAGAACATTGCCTCGGGCGATTGATTCACAGCTATCAAACTCGGAAAAGAGGCTTGTGTTTTACAGCCAATAGGCGAAGTTAGTTTTAAATTCAAAGAATAAGTTCCTATTTTGTTGTATGTTTTTACAGGGCTAATCTCAGAAGATTTTGTTCCATCGCCTAAGTCCCACTCGATGTTGTATGTTTTATCAATCGGATAAGAAAGATTATTTAGCCGCACGGTATAAGGTGTACAACCAACGCCCGAGTCAGGATTTACCACCAATAAGGCAGGAACAGGATAATACAAAATCGGTTTTGTAATGGTATCTGAACACAAATTAACATCGGTTACTTTGAGATTGACTTTAAAATTTCCAGGGATTTTGTACTCGTAAAGTGGGTCTTTAAGATTGCTTTTATTACCATCTTTAAAATTCCATTCGTATTTATTGATTTGCGCACCACTCGTAGAAAGATTCGTAAATTGAATCGGCGCAGCAATGCAAGTATCATAAGCATATTTAAAATTCGCATCAATGCCAGGGAAAATTCCAACTTCGATGTTGGCAGTATCCGTACAAGGTTTTTGATTCAAATTCAAAATCAGCGTACCATTGTATTTACCCAAACCAGGGAATTTTATGGTTGGATTTTTATCGCTTGCCGTAACTTTTTGACCATTAATATCAAAAGACCACAAGTAAGAATTGATAAATTTTTCTTGCGTACTTCCATTTACAAAGGTTACATCGCTCGAGCCACAAGAGCGTACAATGTATTTTTTTTGAAAAACAAGCGTATCAGCGGCGGAAATTCCTGCCGTTACCAAAGACTGACAAGCGCCTACATTGAACTGGAAATCTCGGAATGTTTTTGACAATAAAATACCATTTCGATATTCTTCTACACAAACACCAACAACATATTGACCAACATTTTGAGGTATTAAATAGAGTTTTCCTGATTTAATGTCAAGATTTAAACTAGAACTTGCACCAAGCGGTTGCAAATCACTGAAACCATTGCTAAAATTTACATTTTTAAAAGGTGGTGGACAAGTTGGATTGGGTCGGACACCATCACAATCGCTTGCGCCCGCATTTGACAAATCGGGGCCACCGCCTTCCAACGGGCTACACATTTTATACACCAACGAATCGCCATCAGCATCTTTTGCAGAATGGTCAAAATTAAATGGAATTGGAGAACAAATAATTGTCGGAGGAAAATTATTGAAAACAGGCGAACTACTTTTTGCTTTGATGGCAGCTGGCGTAATCGCTACGGTATAGGTTGCGCCAACATCTTTTGCATTCACAATATTGCTAATCGTATTGTTGCGGCAACAACGCTGATAAACAACATGGTATATTGCACCACTTTGGTCAAAATTGGGAATTGTCCATTCAAATTCGTAAATACCTTCTTCGACACAAGCATTCGGTGGCGAAGACAAACAAGGATAAACTGGTGGGTCAATCTTTTTCTTTGACAATAACTTCACTTCCGTTCCGCCAATACTTTGATAAGAACCACCACTTTCTTTGAAAAAACCAATAACAGCAGCCTGAGGTGGTGTATTGTCACCTGAATCACCATCAAAGGAAGCTCCTCCACCATCACAATCACGGTAGATTTTCATGGTAAATTTGTATTTTCCATCACTTATATAACTGTAAGTAATGATACCTCCGATGATGTGTCGGGCAAAAATAGTTGAAGAAAAACAAATAAAAAACGATGCGAGTATAATTAGTTTCTTGTACATAGCGTTTGTATAATTTAATTTTTATGTCACGATTAGTGAAAATTTGTTAAATTAGAGAAAATTAGTGTTTAAAGAATCTTATAATAAATAATTCTAAAATTTCACGAACAAATGTATAACTTTTAACGTAAAAAGCAGATATTTTATATCGTAAAAAAGTAATATTTTATATGTTTGAGTTTGATTTTATACAAGAGTTGCTAACAACGCTCGAAAATGGTGGTTTAATCCTCTTCCCAACAGACACCGTTTGGGCAATTGGCTGCGATGCTACGAATCCTGAAGCCGTGGCAAAGGTTTTGGCATTAAAACAAAGAGAAAAAGGAAAAGGTTTGATTCTTTTGGCTTCTGATAGCAATATGGTTGGTGAATATGTGAGCCATATTCCACCAAGGATTGATACGCTTCTGATGTATCACACTCGTCCGTTGAGTATTATTTATGATGATGCTGAAAATCTCCCTGATGCTGTTTTAGGCAAAAAAAATAGCGTAGCATTCCGTATCGTTCAAGATGATTTTTGTAAAAAATTAATTGAAAAAATAAATAAACCCTTGGTTGCAACAACAGCAAATGTGGACAGTGCTGAGATTCCTATGAACTTTGGAAGCATCAGTTCCGAAATTGTAGAAGGTGTGGATTACATTGTTCGCTACCGTCGTGAAGATAAAAAAGACAGCGAACTTTCTGTTATTGCCTACATGGGTGAAGATGGTGAATTGGCTTTTTTAAGAGAATAATTTTTTAATGTTAAAGTGTAACGCACAAGGCTTTACCCTTAAAAACGAAAATATCGTAAATCTACAGCACTTTGTCATCTTCAACCTTACGGTTGAAGAACCAGATAAAGGATTCTCTCTAAGATTGCACTCTATTTTGCAAACACTTAGTTCGAGTTCTTTTCGCTATCGCTCAAAGATGACAAAGTGCTGTAGATTCTCTAAAATCCACTTTTACCAAAAGGGTAAAACCT
>JAYWHK010000346.1:0-5619 GCA_043777755.1 Saprospiraceae bacterium | reverse complement strand
TCCGTAGCGTTGGCATTAATGCCAACGCTACGGATTATACCAACGCTACGAAATTTTTTACGCTCCTACAACGTGCGCTTCTCCGAATTTGTCATGCCACGTTTGGCGAGCTGGGTCAAAAATCATCCAAATGTAACCGATGTGAAGCACCAACATGGAAACTACTTTGGTCGTATTGCGTTTGAAGGCTTGCTCAAAACTGAGTTTTTCACCATTGGCATTGACAACTTTTATGTTCATTATTTTTTTACCAAAAGTACCTTGTTGCGCTGAGGTTTCCATAACGATACAGTAAATAATCCAGATAACAGTACAAATCGAGCTAATAATCTGGGTTTCTATCTGAAAATCTTTTCTTGCTGAAAAATCAGTAGGGTCTTTTAAGAATGTTTCCACGGACGCTCCAAAGCCGAAAAAAAGCATGGCAATACTCGTTACAAAAATCGTAATCGGCATTGTGTCAATCAAATAAGCGATAAGTCTTCTAAAAAAAGAAGCGGGTTGTATTTTCATTGTGAACTGTTTTATAATTTTAAATTCCGAATGCTTTTTCTCTCAAAACATCTTCCAGCGTCAAAGATATTTTATTTCCTTTTATTTTTTGAATTAATTTTAAAAATAAAATGGCTGTAATGTAAGCATCGCCTAAGGCTTTGTGGCGGTCATCAGTATCAATACGGTATTGTTTTGCAAGAAAATCAAGTGACAATTCTTCGCTTCGTTTCATTAAATAAGGATTGTCCATAGCAGCAATGCGCTGTGCTAAAAAAGCAGTATCAATGCTTTTATTGTGCATTTTTACGCCATAAAAATGTTGTAAATGCTTGTTTATCAGTGCAATATCAAAACCAACATGATGCCCTACTAAAATTGAATCGCCACAAAAAGATATAAATTGCTCAACAGCTTCTTGTTCTGTAATTTTTATTTTTTTACCTTTTTTTAAAATTCCATGTACATCAATCGCTTCATTTCCTACAATATCATTTTGCTGAATAAAAAGTTCAAAACTCTTTTCTACCTCGATTTTTTTACCAAACAATTCCAACGCACCAATCGAAAGCATTTTGTCTTTTTCTACATAAAAACCAGTTGCTTCTGTATCAAAAACAACAAAACGACAATCTAAAATGTTTTTCTTTCCTTGATTTTTTTCTTTTTTTTCAAATAAATGCAAATATTCCTGCACGAAGCGTGGCGCATCGGCAGGAATATTTATTTTTTCTTTTGTAAAAAATTTTGTAAAAAAATTCATAAGTAGTCATGAGTAAATAAGTCGTAAGTCTAAAAGTCATTAGCATCTTGATTTTCAATAGATTACGAAATTTTATAACTGTATTTATTTAGACACTACTACATTAATAAATAATTGGGCTAAATTAGTTAGCTTACTTTTACATTTTAAATTTTGCGTTTTACATTTTGATTTTTTTATTCTCCAAAATATCCTTTCAAAATCTCACCCAATTGCTCACCACGAAGGTTGCGGGCAATGATTTTTCCTTCTTTATCAATCAGTAAAGTTTGTGGAATAGAACTTACAGAATACATTTGCGCAACGCCGTTCTGCCAACCTTTCAAGTCCGAAACGTGGTTTTTCCACAACAAACCATCTTTTGCAATAGCGTCCACCCAGCGGCTTTTGTCACTGTCCAAACTAACACTCATCACATCAAAACCCTTTGCATTGTATTTGTTGTACATTGCTACAACATTTGGGTTTTCACGACGACAAGGGCCACACCAACTTGCCCAGAAATCTATCAAAACGATTTTTCCACGCAATGATTTCAACGAAATTGCTTGGTCTTCTGGCGAATTTTGAGCAAAATCAGGAGCTTCGACACCAGTAATAAAAGTTTTTGAACGCAAAATCAGACCAGCCAATTGGTTGGTGACATTAGGTTCTTCAGCTTCGTACATTTTGCAATAACGCTCACCGAATGTAATGTAATTGATATGGTTGCGCTGCATCAAACTCGTTACGATACCACCCAACGCCAATTTGTAGGCTTTTGTATTTTTAGGAAACTTCGACAACCAGTTTTCAACATACGTATATTGTTGTTCTGGCGTAATACTCATCGCATGAATGGTATTGGTATAGTTTTTAAACATTTCAAAAGTTGTAGGCAAATAGCTGTATTCTTCATCTTTGAAGTCTATTTGACTAAAATATTCTTTTGCAAAAAACTCCTGTTCCGTAGCATATTTAGATTTTCCATTGATGGCGTAGCTGTAAAGTGTTCCAGAAGCAACGATTTTCGCTACAAAAGGATTGCTTTTACGCAAAGAATCTAAAAATTGTGCTTTTCTTCTGTCCACACCGACCAATTCAGCTTCTGCCGCTGGCTTTCGTGCTGGGTCACCACTTGCTGACTGATAATTGCGGTAGGCAGCTTCACCATCAGTAATCAGTTCGCCCAAACGACGCATACTTGCTTCATAAGCGATATTCACCTTTGAATTTTTAATAACCCAAGATTTGAGCGCATAACAGTTGCCTTCAATGTTCACATTTTCTTCTTGCCCCAAAATCAATGGGCGCAAATCTTGCGCTCCTTGTCCAAAAAAGTGAAATTCTTGACGACCTTTTGGAATGGTATATTTGAAAATATGGTCATTTGAAGTACTTCTAATGGTGGTAACTCTATTGAAAACAATACCATCAAATTTATAAATATTGATAGAATCGCCTTGACAATTCGTAATATTTAAAGTAACAGTAATTTGTTTTTCGTTGTCATTTGCCAAAACAATGTTTGAAAAAGACAATAAAAAAGAGAAAGACAATAAGCTGAAAATTTTCATATTTGTATAAAATGTTGAGTATAAACAAACGGTTATTGAAACGATAAAAACTGATGCAAAAATAAGCCCATTTATACAGAAAGTCTATTAATATTTAGTTAATGTAGATTAAAAAAATTAAAAGATTATTTCAGTCGCACCAAATCCATACCTTGGATGGTATTCGTTTTTGAAAGTATGAAAGTCATATTCTTGAATCAAACGTGTCGTAATGGCATCTCGCAATTTCCCTTTTCCAATTCCATGAATAATAAAAACCCTATCAACGCCCAAACGAATTGCTTTTTCTACATAACGGTCAAAATGCGACAATTGTATGGTCAAAATCTGGGAATTTGTCAAACTTTTATGTTCTTTTACCAAATTTTCAATGTGCAAATCCAATTCCGAATTAAAGTTTGCCAATTCCATAATATCGTGTTTGTTTCTGTACGGCTCTATTTTCGTCGGATTATGTACAGGAGAAATGGTTGGCAATGGTTTTGAAGTGCGCTGTGTATAAGTTTTAAGGTCTTCCGTTTTTTTAACGATAATCGTAGCATCTAAGTTTTCAAAAACCACAAAATGATGTACGACTTTGTTCAATAAAGGAGCTGTCAAAATACTTTTAAAAAATTGTTGTGCCTTGATTTTCAGACTTTTATGCTTCACATCGTCTAAACCAGCCGTTGTTATTTTACTAAATTCAAAGTCAGCCACGGGCCCATTATTGAGGTCGTCATAATTCATTTCGCCCAAGAAAAGTACGCTAAATTGCTCACTTTTCCCATCGACTTCCATCAAAAGACGCTCATTTACTTTTAATTTAAAAACAAAGATAGCCTCTTCGTCAGTATCGTTAATGAGGTACATTTTATAACGGTCAATAATTTCGTGCTTTTTGACCTCTTCAAATACCAATTGAAAACCCAAACTTGTTATGATGTCATATTGGGTTTTGATGGGAAACATTTCGGCATCAACTGGCTTTATTTTTGTTTCTTTTTTGACAGTTTCGACACCTTTAAAGTCCTTCAACAAGGAAATATCTTCCTCATATACAGGTATTTTCATGTCTTCGCCAGCCACATAAACCACGACCATTCCATCACTGTGTAGCTCTGTTACCACGCCTACATCGCCAGTGAATTTTAACACCACTTGTTGTCCTATTTGAAAATACATAATGTGTAATTTTATTTATATCCTTCCGTAGCGACAAATGTAAGTAAAAAAGTAGAATTTTTCGCTTTCTTAATTGCTTCTATTAAAATAAATGTCGTTTTTGAGGACAAACAAAATGTGAATACTATACACCCGTAGAGAAAAGGTATGCCTTTTCTCGTGTTTAGTATGCCTTGCGTAGTGCGAGAAAAGGCGTGCCTTTTCTCTACGTGATACTTGGTATAGATTCGTTCTGCTTCGCTATCCTGTGCCGCAACAGGCGGTAGTAAAAACATTCATATATACACAACGGATATTGGTGATTAGATATTAAAGATATTGCAAACGCTTGGTATTCAATATTTTACATAAATACAAAATCCCAAAACCACTTTCCGACGTGTATAGAAGAACGTGATTGTGACCGAAGGCATCATCTAAAGGAGTCCTTCGTGACAAGTCAAGTATTCCAGTCCATCAAAAAAAGGACAAAATCATTACGATTTTGTCCTTTTTTATTTTTATTAAATACGATTTATAATTGAAACCATAGTTCCGTAGTCGCAAGTAAATAGTTGTAAGCATGAAATTTTATAACGTATTGGTATTCAATAGATTAAATTATTTTACAGTAACGATTATTTTAGAAAAACTACTTATTTTTTAAAATAAGCCAGCCCTTAGAAAAGAAGCTGGCTTAGTAAAATCACAAAAATTTACTCAAAGTTACTATTGATTAACATTTTTACTTTTGTACAACCAATCTTTTTACAAATTTTTGTCCATCTTCGCTGCTGATTTTTACCATATAGACCCCATTGAGGTAATGGTTAAGGTTCAGTTCGATGCCGTTGCTATTGTCAAAAGATTGTTGTTCTATTGTTCTTCCTGCTGTATCAAAAACACTAAGGTTTATTTTTGCCAAAATAGGCGTTGTAAAGTTAAGTTTTGTCCATTCAGATGCTGGATTGGGCGTTAAGAGCATCTCATTTGTAACCCGTGGCGCAGGATTTGAATCTATATAATGTGCTTCAAAAATTGGCGTATTCTTCACAGAACCAATGCTATTGTTATTCGTTTGATTAACAACCAGATTACCAGTAGTTATAGGTGCCGTAACATTAAGCGTATAATCTTCTGCTTCGCCGAAACCACTATTAGGGCAAGGATTTGTTATAAATCCACTCCCATACTGCATCAAAACACGCATACGATAAGCTCCTGCAGGTAAAATACCTAATGGGAAAGTAATAGTTTTGCTTGGCGCAGTGAATGGAGTGATCGTAGTAGCAACTATTTCACCACTGGTAAATACATTATCCTTATTTTTGTCAATCCATATTGTCCAATTTTCATCATAAGCACTACCACTGACGAATGAAGCTGTTAGGTTGGCTGTGACCGTACTATTACTGGCAGCATAAAAATTAACATTGGTAAAATCGCTGAAACTTGATGCACCACTTGTATTATTGATACCATTTATACCTATATTTGAAATATATTCGTAGATATTGATCAGAATTGGTGTACAATAGCTTACGCCTATAATTGTTGCTGTGAACATTGCTGTACAGCCATTTGCATCTGTAACAGTCACTGTATAAGTACCTGCTGCCAAACCAGTACGATTTTGAGTAGTGATTCCACCGCCCCAATTGTAGG
>JAYWHK010000345.1:0-16036 GCA_043777755.1 Saprospiraceae bacterium | reverse complement strand
TATAAAAATAAAATATCAATATTTTACTATAAAAACAAATATTGTTTTTTATAATTTTAAAAAATGTTCTGTTTTTAGAAAACTGGAACATCGAGTACAAACGCTAAATACAGTGTTTTTTAGTTATTTAATGTTTGTAGTTGTTTGAAATAGTTCTAACTAATTGAAAACCAAAGCAATACAACAATTACAAACAATAGCAAACTTTTTAAACAGTGTACTAAATATCCAATATCTTAATCTCTATTCTATTAAAACTTCTTTTTGTCTTCTTTTTCTTTTTTCGGGTCTTCTTTATAGAATTTATCGCCTTGTTTTAGTTTTCTTGAAATAGCGTCGTAAGGACCAGTGACCACTTCTTGTTGGTCTTCCAAACCTTCCAACAATTGAATATAGCTATCATCTTGAATACCTGTTTTGACTTCTACCATTTTTAAAGTATCTCCAACACAAACAAAAACGACTTCTTTGATGTCTTTGTTGCTTGTATTCGTTTCCTTAGTAACGACCTGAACACCACCATCATTGTCAGCGACAACTTTCTTTTCTTCACGGTCACGAGTCGTCACAGCTTGAATCGGAACACTCAAAATATTCTCTACAGTATTGGTCAAAACCTCCACAGAGGCTGACATTCCTGGTCGAAACGGATGTTTTTTTCCTTTTCCCATCAAATCAGCATAAGATTTTGGGTCAATTCTAATTTTTACAACAAAATTAGTCACTTGGTCGCTATTCAAATTTACCGCACCACTTGCTGTAGTTGTATTGTTAGCAGTGTTGGCAATTTCATATACTTTGCCTGTAAATTTACGCCCAATATAAGCGTCAATGTCAATATCTACTTGATTGCCAACATTCAAACGAGGAATATCGTTTTCACTCACATCTACTTGTACCTCCATACTGCTCAAATCAGCAATACGCATAATCTCCGTTCCTGACATCTGGATTGTACCCAAAACACGTTCTCCTAACTCTACATTTAACTTAGACACAATACCGTTCATTGGTGCATAAATAGACGTGCGTTTAAGGTTCGTGCGCAACTCTTTCAATTGAGCCTTAGCACTTTGCGTAGAAAAATCAGCCGCCTGACTACTTGATTCTATCGCTTTAATATCTGACTCGGCAGAAGCTAAAGTTGCTTTTGCAACACTTAAGTTTGTTGCTGTATTTTCAAAATCCGCCTGAGAAATGACACCATCATTGAATAATTTTTCTTGGCGAGAAAAATTCGCTTGGGCGTTTTCAAGCTGCGATTTTGCTTGATTGCAGCGAGAACGGGTACTTTCTATTTGTACACGAGATTGTTCCGCTTGCGCACGTGCGCTATTCACGCCAGCTTCGCCACGTTCTACAGTAGAAACATAAGCCTCAGGATTCACCCGACACAACAACTGACCACGCCTTACAGTATCGCCTTCTTTGACCAAAAGCTCAACGATTTCGCCCGATACGTCAGAACTAATTTTGACTTCTACTTCTGGAAAAACCTTTCCACTGGCAGAAACTGTTTCGTTGATGGTACGTTTTTGTGCTTTTTCCGTTTGTACTTTTTCGCCTTTGGGCGTATTTTTATTTTTTAACCAAGCTCCGATACCAACAAGTACCAAAACGCCCAGTAAAATATAAATTAAACGATTATTTTTCATAAGTTTCTGATTTTAAATGATGAACTAATTATTGATTCAACGTAATTTTTCTTCCTTGATAAAAATCAACAATTTTTAAGCGAAAAAGATAATCGTATTTTGCAATAATAACATCTCTTTCGGCAGTATCCATATTATTTCGGGCTGTGGTTAGCTCAAAAGAATTGGCAGAACCTACGGCAAATTTTTTGTCAGCATTGTCAAAAGCAGCTTGTGCTGCGATGAATGTTTTTTCAGAAGCCTCCCATTGTTTTTTACCAGCCTTTGCACTTGCCAAAGCATTTTGAATATCTGATTTAAGCTGTTGCGTAGTGCGTTGATTGTCTAATTGTTGTCGTAAAACGCTAAGTTTGGCTCTCTCAATATCCAGTTTCGTCTGACCTCTATCATAAATTGGAACGTTAAGGCTTAAACCAAGATTTTGACCAAAATTATTTTTTAGAATACCCAAAAAAGACAAATTAGGTAATAAAGGATATATTTCTTGTTCAAGAAATATGACTTGTTTTACGCCATTAACAGTAATATTTTGAGGTACTGATATAGTTGTAGGATTTGTTCTATCGAAACGAGGAAATTTAGTAGAAGAATATCGAGTACTTGCTCCTCCGAACCAACTCAATGTTGGTCGCAACGCTGTTTTTTCTATGTCAGCTTGCATTTCGGCAGCTTTCAAACGCATTTCACCAGCTTTAATTTGTGGCTGACGAGAATAGGCTTGCTGATAAACTGCACGTAAAGTCAAGCCTTCCACTCCATTTTCAGTAGGCACTTTGATGTTGGGTTTATCTATTTTAAAGGCAGCATCGGGGTCGAGTTCCAAGAGTTGTTTTAAGGTCAAATACTCCAAATCAACTGAATTTTGAGCTTGCACTAAGGCTTGTTCATTCCGAGAAAGTTGTGCAACAAATTCAAATACATCATTTTTAGGTCTTGCACCAGCAGCAATGAATTTATTCACTTGTTCCATTTGACGTTTGCTTTGCTCCATGCGTTTCTGCGCAGCGATAGCCTGTTCCTCTGCCAACAAAATACGCAAATAAGAATTGGCAACACTCAAAGAAATGGTTTGTGCTGAATTTTCTAAATCAGCCTGGGCCGCTTCTTTGCTGTATTGATTTTGCTTTAAGGATTTTGTAATACGCCCACCTTGATAGATAGCACCACCTGTATTTAGACCAAAATTATTAAAAGCTGTCGCTTGATTAATAAATTGATTGCTTGCAGGGTCAATAGAATAACCAAAGTTACCACCATAACTCACACTTCCATTCAAGTCTGGTAAGCGGCTTGATTTTAGCTGTTTATCTGTTAATTGAGTGGTTTCTAAACCTATTAACGCTTGCTTTACAGAAGTACTATTTTTCTGAGCATAATCAATGCAACGTTCAAGCGTCCAAGTATCTTGCGCATGAAGGCAAAAAACAGAAGCCCAAGATATTAGTAAAAGTAAATTTTTTTTCAACATGATAAAATGAATCTGTGTATTTAGGCTAAATTACTTATAACTATTTTTTCAGTCGATTATTCAAAATAATAAAATAATTTCTTGATAGTCAATTATTTATATCATTTTGAATAACGACAAAATAGTTATAAGTAATTTTTAACGCCTACTTACTATTAAAAACGTTACAATATTACATTGCTTTTTTGAAATGGTCTAATATTTTTGATGAAAAGCTATTTTTTATGGATAAAAGAATAAAAAAACGCTGTAAAATAACAAAATCAAAATAAGATAATGTTAAAATACAAGTATAAACTGTCAAACATCGTTCCTAAACGTTTATTTCTACATCTTGTTTTAATATACTACTGAAATGGAACAGATATTGCAATAAATAAAATATGGTTAGGCAGTTTAATAGCAATTTTTTTTATAATTTAAAAAAAACAATAAAAGGTATTCGTCTTTTTATGGTAGGCTTTTGCCTTGTTTTTTTTATAAAAAATAGTGTTGCAAATACTTTTGAAACGATTGAAAAAAAGCGTGTTGCAGCAAGTTTGGGAAGTGTAACATTGTGTACAGATAGTGCTTTTGCAACAGCAAGTAATGTATTTTTTGAAGAAGGTGAATTGTTTGAAATCATTGGTGAAACCGTCAAAGAACACGACGATAAAAATCAAAATCAAAAATTTAAATGGTACAAAATCAAAGCAAATAACCAAAAAACAGGTTGGATTTTTGGTGATGCCCTTGCACTTATCAACAATGGAATCTTACCAGTTGAATTATTAGCATTTCACAAAAAAAAATTTAATTTTAGTAATGGTTTTGAAAATGCCTTGTGTTGGATTGCAGAAATTAATGGTTCTGAAAGTAAATTGGCTTCTGCCATGATGAATCCAGTATATAAAGAAACCTATTTGGTGATTACGAATGGCAATGGAAATTCAGTTGTCGTGAACCTTTCTGGTGAAAGTGTCAGTAGCGAATATCACCTAAAATCATTAAATATTCGAGATTTGACAGATGATAAAAGTGATGAAATTATCGTTGAAAAAAGCTCATTTTCAGCTGGAAATAGTTTAGAAAATAGAGATGTAGAGATTTTTTCTTTTCAATCAGGCACACTTCGCAAAGTTTTTGAAGAACATCAAACGCTGACCGATGGCGACAATACGCCTTCTCCTTCGCTTCATAAAATACTGGAAATCAATACAAAAAGTATTCGAGTAGCTTATGTGGACTTTGTGCGTTGCGAAAATTACAAACAAGCATTTTCTTATGATTTGCAAACCAAAACCCAAGAGCGTTGCTTGGAATATGTCACACTAACGTATGATTGGGACGAATCAAAAAAACAATTTGTAACGCTTTACGACGAAAGTAGAACACCACTTCAGGCTTTTGCTAAAAAAAATTATTCCCTAAAAAAATCGCCTTCCGATACCGCACAAGTCATTGCTAAAATCACTGCCGAAGAAGAATTAATTGTTATAAAATCGTACGAAAATTTTACAATGCCACTTAATGCAGACCTTAAAATTAACATTTGGTTGTACGTAAAATCAAAAGATGGTGTATATGGTTATCTTCCAGCTTATCAAGTTTATTTTGGCGACATAGAGCATACTGTTATTTTACACGAATATTTTAATACGCCACCAAACAACCGACAAGATTGGAAAAGCGAAGAATTGTTTTTATATTTTCAAGAAGAACATTAATAAACAAAAATAGCCTAAATACGAAATGAGTATTTAGGCTATTTTTGTTCGTTTAAGTATTGAGCAAATATTTATTACACCGTTTTTTTTAGTTATTTAGTGTTTGCTATTGTTTGAAATGGTTCTAACTAATTGAAAAACAATACAACAATTACAAACAATAACAAACTTTTAGAACAATGTATTTATTTGTTCAATTCATTCTTTTTACCAACTTTTGGCGCAGCATCTAATTCATGGGCATCAGGAACATTGTTGTGGTAATGTTCTTGATTTTTTTTTACAGCATGGTGTTCTTCTGTTTTATGAGAAGAAGGAAAAACAGCACTTTCATCAGAAGCTGATTTGCTGATTCTTTGGTATGGCTGAGAAGCCCTAACTTTCACTTCTGCTTCATGCGGCAGAACACTATCGTCATGTTGAGAAAGGTGCGCTGCACTTTTCGTCGTAACATTGGGTGACATTGTTTGCATCACAGGTGCAGGTGTTATATCACTTTTCATGTTTGTTTTGCTTGTAGAAATGGCTTTATTGTCCATTTTTTCTTCCAAAACGGGCGATTCCATCTTCGGAGAAACACCTACTTGTTGTTGCGTTGGTACAAGGGCAGCATTTTCATTAGAGGTATTTAAAAATACAACACTCCCAACAACCAGCAATGCTGCCGTACCTATACTAAACCATTTTTTATAATCCCAAAAAGATTTTTTAGGCGCAGCGATTGGATTCGCTTCTAATAAATGGTCAAAATTTTCCCAAGCACCTACTTTATAACCAAAATCGTACTGGTCTAATTTTTGACGCAATGCAGCATTATATGATGACTTCTCCATTTTTTTATAATTAAAAATTGTTGAGTTTAAAAATAAATATTGTTTTCGTGGCTTATTTTATTTCGCAATCTTATGTTCTTTAACGCCATATTGCGTTTCGACGATTACTCTTAATTCTTTTTTTGCTTTTGCCAAATACCATTTTGATGTATTCTCGGCGATGCCCAGCATATCTGCCACTTCAGCGTGTTTGTAACCATCTACCTCATACAAGGAAAAAACGGCACGGGTTGTTGGCTCTAATTGCCCAATGCAACGATAAATGTCTTCCGCACCCAATTGCTCAATACCTGTATTTATTGTAGAGCCTTCTATGGCAAAATCTGCAAAAGACAAATACTTGATTCTGAGTGATTTACGCAACTCATCAATGCTTGTATGTACCACAATTCGATATACCCAATGCGGAAAAGGCGCAGGCCCAGCGTAGTTGTGTATATTTTGAAAAACCTTCATAAAAGCCATATTTAAATTACTTTCGCCATCATCTCTGTTATTGGCGTAACGCATTGCGACGCCAAGCATCTGGCTATAAAGCCTTTTGTACAAGTACTGTTGAGCCAAACGGTCTTGTTTTTTACAACCTTCAACAAGGCTTTCAATCGGACTATTAGGGGTATATGCTGCCATAAAAAACGCGTTTTAATTGTGGTGAAATCTACACCTTCCAAAGTATCATAAAGTTCATTTCCTATAATGACGTAAGGTACAAATAAAACGTTGGTGTTTTTAGCGAATTTATTAAAAATAATTTTGAAAATATTTGTTTATATGATTTTTTTTAAAGATTATTGCGTTGATTGACAAACACAATACGAAACCTAACAAATTTATTATCAATGAAAAAAACGTTATTTTTTTCTATATATGTCCTTTTTTTGTGTGCATCTTGTTGGCAATGCAAGAGCAACAAAATAAATAATTCTTATGAACTGAGCAAAAAACAAAGTTTTGTTTTAGCGGATAGCGCAAAAGCCGCAAAACTAATCATCACCGATGAAACGGATAATATTTTTGGAAAAATTACCGAAGCGGATATGTGTATTCAGATGAAAAAAAATTATCCTTCGGAAACTTTCCGCAGCCAGATTCTTGACGACTATATGACTTTTTTGCAAAAAGACGTTGCTAACTTTTCGCCTGATGAAGCTGCTTTTGTAGCAAAAACAATGAAAGAAATTTTCAAATTAAGCTCAAAAATTAATGAAAATATTTTTCCTGATAAAATAAACATCATAAAAACCAAAGGCAAGCACTACGGCGATGGCGTTTATTATACCCGTGAAAATTGTATCATTGTCCCAGCTGACGTTTTAAAAAAACAAGATAAAGATGATTTTTTGAGTACGATGATTCACGAAGTCTTTCATGTTTATTCTCGTTTAAATCCTGAAAAACGCAAAGTATTGTACGAACTCATTGGTTATCAACATTTGGATAAAAACAAGTTAATAATTCCTACAGCGTTGCGCAACCGTATTTTATTAAATCCAGATGGTGTTGATTATCAATATATTATCTCTTTGCAATTATCGCCTGATAAGGAAATCAAAGCAATTCCGATAATTTATTCCAACGAACTTACTTTTAAAAAAAGCAAACCTAACTTTTTTAATTATCTAAAATTTGAATTGTTTGAAATAAAAAAAACAAATTCAGTTTGGGAAATGGTTACAAAAAAAGATGGTTCAAGTACTTTAAACATCAAAGAATTACCTGATTTTTGGCGACAGATTCGGGACAATACGCAATACATCATTCATCCTGATGAAGTTTTGGCAGATAATTTTATGTTTTTGATTTTATCTCAAAAAAATAAAAATACACAAGACAAATTTTCGTCTGAAGGTAAAAAACTCATTGAAGAAATCGGAACTATTATTGCCGAAAAATAGTTTATTACAAAAAATATAAAAATGAATCAATTTTCATACAGAAGTAGCAATCCAATTCTTAGTTTTATCTTTATTACCTTGGTATTGGTTACTTTATTTTACTTAGCAAAAGGCGTATTTTGGGTTTTGACTTGGGCTGCGCCAGTCTTACTTATCATCACGCTTGTCATTGACGCAAAAGTTGTCTTGGATTATTTATCAAACCTTTGGGATCAACTCTATAAAACGCCATTTTTTGGTATATTGGCAATCGCATTGTCATTTTTTGCTGTGCCAGTTGTAATTTTTTACTTATTTGGCAAAGCGATGTTGAAACGCAAAGTAGCAAAATTCCAACGTGATGCCCAGCAACGTTACCAAGGATTTGAAAACCAACAACGTCATTATCATCAATCACAACAAAATAATATAACAGACGATGAAGGTTTTGCACCTTACGAAGAAATCAAAGAAGAAAAACCTTTACTTAAAAAATAAATCGTAAAATGGAACAACTTATCAATTATTTCAACAATATCCCTTCGGCACACCGTGCAGGAATCATCATTGGCGGCATTGTGCTTTTTTGGATTATCGAAGGCATCATTCCTTTGGCGCAGCTGCAATATTCAAAATGGAAACACGCTGGACTGAATCTTTTTTTTACAGCAACCACCATCGTTGTGAATTTTTTATTTGCCAGCGGCATTTACTTTACAAGTGTTTGGGCGCAAGAAAACCAGTTTGGCTTACTAAATATGGTAACGTTGCCAACTTGGTTGTATTTGATAGTAGGTATGTTGGTACTGGATTTGGTTGGCGCTTACACGATTCATTGGTTGGAACATCGTGTAAAACTGATGTGGCGTTTCCATTTGGTACACCACACAGACACTTATGTGGACACCACAACAGCGAATCGTCATCATCCAGGTGAAAGTGTTTTCAGAGCTGTATTCACACTTTTGGGCGTTTTTTTATTGGGCGCACCAATGTGGTTGGTAATGTTGTACCAATCTTGTTCAGCGTTTTTATCACAATTTAATCATGCTGATATTCGCTTACCAGAATGGTTAGACAAAGCGATTAGCATTGCGATTGTTTCGCCAAATATGCACAAAGTTCACCACCATTATGTGTTGCCTTATACGGATTCTAATTTTGGAAATATTTTTTCTATTTGGGACAGAATGTTTGGTACGTTTATGTACATCGAGCCAGAAAAAATCGTTTATGGGATTGATACGCACATGAAGCCAGAAGAAAACAACGAAATGGGGAATCTCCTCAAAGTTCCTTTCCAAACATATCGTGCGCCCGTCGGAGCAAAATATAGCGAAGGCGAATAAAATAAATTTGCTTTTAAAACGTTTACTATAACATCGTTTGTAGTGAACGTTTTTTGATTTAAATATGAAGAAAAATTTTATTTGTTTTTTACTTTCTATAAGTATTTCAAGTTTTTTATTTGTCGCTTGTGGTAGCGACAATGATTCCAAAGACCCTATTCCTGATGTGTCAAACATCAAAATTGACTTAAAATTACGCCGTTTTGAGCAAGAAATATTCAAAATAGACACCAATAATGTTGTGCTTGGTTTTCAAGCATTAAAGCAACAGTTCCCACTGATGACGGAGGTTTTTACACAACACGTCATCAACGATGGTCGATTTTCGACACCCGAGCAAGTCTTGGGTGGTTTTATCAAAAGCTCTTCTGTTCGCAAACTGAATGATACTGTTCAAATCGCTTATCCTGAGCTAAACGATTTAGAAAAAGACCTCAAACAAGCCTTACAGTTTTACAAATATTATTTTCCTAAAAAAGTTGTACCAGAGGTTAATACATACCTTTCAGAATACAGTATTCCTGCGTTCACGTATGGAGATAGTCTTTTGGCAATTGGATTGGATTTGTATTTGGGCGAAAATCATACAGGTTACGACCCCAATTATTTTCCAAAATACACGACACGTTCTATGAACAAAGCGCATTTGTTGTCAAAAACAATGACTGTCTTAGCACAAGACCTTGCTGGTCAGGCACAAGGCAACAATCGACTTTTGGACGTGATGATTCAAAAAGGAAAAGTCTTGTATCTTGTGGATAAATTTTTGCCATATACGCCTGACAGCATCAAATTTGAATACACTGCAAAACAAATGGATTGGTGTACAACAAACGAAGCCGAAGTCTGGTCATACCTCTTATCCGAGAAGCTATTGTATTCAGTGAAACAAATGGATTGGGCAAAATTGGTAAATCCAAGTCCAACAGGAACAACCAAAATGCCAACAAACTCGCCTGGTCGAGTAGGCAATTGGATGGGTTATCGCATCATTCGGGCTTATATGAAAAAACATCCAAACACCAGTTTGGAACAACTTTTATCTCTGAAAGATGCGCAGAAAATATTGGACGAATCAAAATACAAACCAAAAAGAAAATAGTAGGGAATTTCTGTCAATGTCTTCGCCTAAGTAATAGCTTGATACGTACGATGCGCAGCAAATTAGTGGTATCGCTCAGGAAGTGCGTTGAATAAAATAAGAAAGGATTTGGGCGTGACAGCGTAACACTTTTTCTTTTGTAAATAAAAAGCCACGACTTCTTGATAGGAGTTGTGGCTTTTTTGTTATTCTTCTTTTTCTTGTTGGGATAAAACATACTCCAATTCGGCTCTGAGTTCATCTTCATTAGGTAAGAAAAGTTGATATTTAGAAACAAAAAGTTGGCTATTTAGATTATGTGTAGCATACCGTACTACTAAATCATTGTTTTCTTGAACCAAAACAATACCAATAGGCGGATTATCGCCTTCTGTGTTTTCCTCTTCTTCAAAATAGCCCATATACATATTCATTTGCCCAATATCAGAGTGATTGACTTTTCCCATTTTTAAATCAATCAGCACAAAACATTTCAAAATACGATGATAAAAAACCAAATCTACATAATGATGCTTATTGCCCAGTGTTATCTTGTATTGCTCTCCGATGAAAGCAAAACCTTTTCCCAATTCAAGTAAAAAGGTTTTCAGGTGCTTAATAAGACGTTTTTCTAATTCTTTTTCGCTAATATGATATGGCTCAGGTACTTTTAAAAACTCCAAAACGTAAGGATCTCGTATCAAATCACTTGGTTTTTCAATTTTCCTACCTTCTTTTGATAATGCTAAAATACCTTCTTTGTCTGTACTCAATGCCAAACGATGAAATAACATAGATTTCTTTTGTCGCTTTAACTCTCTTACTGACCAATTTTCTAATGCAGTTTGATTTTCATAAAAAGCACGTTCTAAATTATCTTCAATCCCAGACAGTTCGCAATAATGCGCCCATGTCAATTTTCCAGACGTTTGGAAAATTGGGTAACGCTCGTAGAACAAACGCATATTATAAAGATTAGAAGCACTAAATCCTTTGCCATAATTTAGTGTCAAATCTCTTGACAATTGAATAACGAGATTGGTTTTATATTCGGCACGATGCAGCCCATTTTGTTCAAATTCTACTATATGTTTGCCTACTTGCCAATACAATTGTAACATTCCTTGACGAATGCTGTCATACATTCGCTTTTTCTCCACTACAATCAATTTTTCAAGTGCTTGTACCAAATTTATATAGGCATCATTTTGCACTATTTCAGCTGTCTTTTTTGCCATTTTTCTAAATTTTACTACAAAGATAGGTGTTTTCTAAGAAAAAACAAAAAAATAACTTTCTACTACTTCTTTCGTAATATGTAAAAAATTATATTTTGTAAAAACATCATCTTATATTTGTGCTACTTAAATTTTAATTTTTAAGACAATCTCAATTTATGTCTAAACAAGCAATACAACAATATTACAACAAAACGGATCGTATTATTCAATTTGGTGCTACGAATAAGGAAACATCTATCCGTAGAGAATTTGCCAATTTGTTGTCGCAATATGCTGATAATCAAAGTCTTATGTTGGTTGATGAACTCACGATAAAAGGTACGAATGGCAATTCTATTCGCCCTGATGGTACGCTCAAAAATATCCTTCGCTTGGATTTTGGCTATTGGGAAAGTAAAGATACAAACGACGACCTCGAAGAAGAAATCAACAAAAAAATCGCAAAAGGCTATCCGCAAAATAATATCTTGTACGAAGATAGCAAAACGGCTATCCTTATTCAAAATAGTATTAGAGTTGGAAAAGCAGCTATGCGGAATCCCGAAGAATTGCATAAAATATTGCAAGAATTTGTTACTTATAAAAGCGAAATCGTTGATGATTTTAATAAAGCAATCGAACAATTTAAGACCGACGTACCTGTTATTTTGAAAACACTCCGTGCCAAAATTAATGAAGCAAGTACTGACAATCAATCATTTATACGTGCAAAAGATACTTTTTTAGACCTTTGCCGAAGTGAAATCAATCCTGACATCAGCGAGGAAGATGTGCGTGAAATGATGATACAACATATTTTGTCTGAAAATATTTTTAACGTCATTTTTCACGACAGCGATTTTCATCGTGAAAACAATATTGCTAAGAGTATTGAAGATGTACTCGCTACGTTTTTTGACCGTGCCGAAAGAAAAAATACGCTCGAAGGCATCAAACATTACTACGAAACGATTGAGCGACACGCCTCAAATATCGCTGACCACCACGAAAAACAACGCTTTTTGAAGGTCGTTTATGAAAATTTTTATAAGGCGTACAATCCAAAAGGTGCGGACAAACTTGGCATCGTTTATACGCCTGGCGAAATCGTGCAGTTTATGATTGAAAGTACAGATTACCTTCTCGAAAAACATTTTAACCGAAATCTTGCCGATAAAAACGTAGAAATACTTGACCCTGCCACAGGAACAGGTACTTTTATTTGTGATTTGATAGATTATTTGCCGCCCGCTTCCTTGAAACATAAGTTCAAAAATGAAATATACGCCAACGAAATCGCTATATTGCCCTACTATATCGCTAACCTTAATATTGAATATACTTTCAAGCAAAAAATGGGTTTTTATGAGGAATTTCCGAACCTTTGCTTTGTGGATACGCTGGACAATATCAATGGGTTAGGCGAAAACTTAGGTGGTTTGCACAGTAAATATATGAAAACAGGTGACCTTTTTGGCTTAAATACCCAAAATAAAGAGCGTATCAATCGCCAAAATGCAAGAAAAATATCCGTCATTATTGGTAATCCGCCGTACAATGCCAATCAGCAAAATGAAAATGACAACAATAAAAATCGTGAATATGGTTTGGTAGATAGACGCATAAAAGATACTTTTATTAAAAATAGTACTGCCCAAAAAACAAAAGTCTATGATATGTATGCTCGTTTTTTTCGCTGGGCAATGGATAGATTGAATAAAGAAGGCATCGTAGCGTTTATCACAAACCGCAGTTTTATTGATAGTCGTACTTTTGATGGCTTTCGAAAATGTATCAATGATGAATTTACTCATGTGTATATTATTGATTTAAAGGGAGATATTAGAGTAAATGATAAAAACCAAGGTGGTAATGTATTTGATATTATGACAGGAGTTGCAATTGCTTTTTTAATTAAAAGTACAATACCAAATGCAAATAATAATGTGCAAATAAATTATCACAATATTGGAGATGGATTGACAGGAAAAGCAAAAATTGAAAATATCAAAAATATCAAATTTAGGGAACTTGAATTTGAGCAAATCAAGCCTGACCTTAAAGGTAACTGGATTAATCAAACGGAAAACGACTGGGAGGATTTAATTTCAATAGGCAGTAAAGAAGCCAAAGCGGGCAAAAGTCAAGAAACTATTTTTAAATTGTATTCAAATGGTATTTCTACTAACCGTGATGAATGGGTTTATGATTTAGATAAAAATAACTTAACTGAAAAAGTAAAGTTTTTTTATGAAGAATACAATCACGAATTAGAACGTTGGAATAAGTGGAAAATAGAAAATAATTATAAAGATAAAAGCAGCGATGCCAATCCCGTAGTAGATCAATTTTTAGCGAGTAGAAACTTCATAAAATGGAGTAAAATGATAAAAAGAGATAAATTGCGTAAAAATAAGAAAGGTATTTTTCAAAAAGAAGTTATTAAAAAATGTTTATATAGACCTTTTGCAAAACAATATTTGTATTATGGTTACACAACAATTGATATTCGTGGAGAATTTGATAACTTAGTTTTTGACGAGAAAGAAAACAAGTCAATTATCTTTACAAATAGTTCACGAGCAAATTTTGGGTGTTTTTCAACAGACGAGTTAGCTGATATAAATATTTATGTCAATACTCCTGCCGTATGCCTGCCCTTTTACCGCTACACGTCCGATGGCGTACGGGAAGACAATATCACGGATTGGGCGTTGGAATTGTTTCGGAAACGCTATACGGATGCCGTCACGGTAGAGACGTTGCAATGCAACGTCTCTACAACGCCAACGCCAACGCCAACGCCAACGCCAACGCCAACGCCAACGCCAACGATATCCGCAACGCCAACAATATCCAACATCACCAAAAACGATATTTTTCATTACGTTTATGCCGTCCTACACGACCCAACGTACCGCCTAAAATACGAACAAAACCTAAAACGGGATTTTCCACGCATACCGTTGTATGATGACTTTTGGAAATGGGCAAGCGCAGGAAAAGCCTTGATGGATTTGCACTTGAATTATGAAATGGTAGAAAAATATGATTTGCAACGTGTTGAAAGACAAACTATTACGAAAAATAAAGTAGAAGAACCTGCTTTGTTTTATGCAGCACAAGAACCCGAAGCAATATATAATAAAAAAGCCCTTCCTTTGGAAGGGTTGGGTAGGATTACAGCCAAACTGAAAGTAAAACTCAAAGCCGACAAAGAAAACGGTAGTATCGAACTTGACGAAGCCACCACACTAACTGGAATTCCGACGGAAGCATGGGACTACAAACTCGGCAACCGTAGCGCACTCGAATGGATACTAGACCAATACAAAGAAAAAAAGCCAAGCGACCCAACGATTGCTGAAAAATTTGACACCTATCGCTTCTCAGATTACAAAGAACAAGTGATAAAATTGTTACAACGAGTGACTACGGTAAGCGTGGAAACGATGCGAATAGTGAACGGGCTGAACTAATACACTACGCTGCATATTTCAAAAAAAAACACCACTACACCGCCCACCGCTTTGTAGTGGTGTTTTTTTTGTAAAAAAGAAAAAAAGGTGTATATTTGTGGTAAAATAAAAGCGCATGATTGAAATTGAAATTGACAAGCTTACGAATAGCATTGAGAATGTTGTAACAGGCGATAGTTTTGCAACAGAAATTTTATCAGTTACGATAAACGATTTGAAAATTACAACCAAGAAAAACAAATGGCTGTTTGACTGGAAACACGAATTTAAACAACCCGAAAGAGATGTTTACAAACTTACGATTGTCAATAACTTGAATGTCGTACAAGGTATGATAAGCCTTGAAATTCGAGATGACCATGTATATATGCACTTGCTCGAAAATGCGCCTTTTAACCTTGGCAAAAATAAAATGTATGCAGGAGTGGCAGGAAACTTAGTTGCTTTTGCTTGTAAAATGTCATGGGATAGGGGAAATGAAGGGTTTGTTGTTTTTCAATCAAAAACACAATTGATTGAGCATTACGAAAAAATGCTTGGTGCAGTTCATGAAGGAGGACGTACGATGATAATTTATCCTCATGCCGCATTAAAATTAATTCACACATATTTTCAAGAACAATAAAATTTCTAAAAAATGGGATATATCAAAGAACCACTCGACGTTGATTTAGTTATTGCACCCAATGTTGTAACTGAAAAAGATTTTGTAGCAATCAGCGCAGCAATCTCAGCTTACAAAGCTGCAAAAAATAAAAAGCTGCACCTCAAAAGTTTGAAAAAGCAAAAAGCTGTTGCCAAAATATAAAATAAAAAGAGTTGTATAATTAGTTATCTTTTTATATCTTTGCCTAAGCAAAAATCTAAAAAATGACAACGAATAATATTTCTAATTATAACGGTTTAAAAACTGCCGATGAACTTTTTGCCTTGAAATATGGCGAAAAAGAAAGTGCGACACGTATAGAATTTGAAGCAAAAGCAAAGGCTTTTTTTATTTGTGAAATGCTAAAAGAAGAACGAAAAAAAGCAAAAATTTCTCAATCTGAATTGGCTGAACGCACCACAACTCGAAAGGAATTTATATCAAGAATAGAAAATGGAAAGGTTGATGTTCAACTTTCAACGCTCATAAAAATGCTCTCAGGACTAAATCTGACCTTGAAAATTGAGCCAATTTAGAAACACAAAACACCACTACACCGCCCACCGCTTTGTAGCGGTGTTTTTTTTGTAAAAAAGAAAAAAAGGTGTATATTTGGTATAGTTTAATCAATCGAGTAGGAGGCTGCCGATTAATTCGGCAGCCGTCCTCTCACACCACCGAGCGTACCGTTCGGTACTCGGCGGTTCATTAGGAACGTTATTTAT
>JAYWHK010000344.1:0-16049 GCA_043777755.1 Saprospiraceae bacterium | reverse complement strand
AAATCAAATCATTGTCGTATTTTTTAGCCGTTTCTTCCAAGCGTTTGATGTCAGATTGATAGGCTTTCAAAAGGCTTTTTTCAGCAATGTCTTTTTGTGCATTTGCTTCTTTTGTTGCTTGTTCTGCCTTTTCGGTTTGTCGCCAAGCATAAAATGCAGCCATGACAGCCACACAAAGCCCAACAACCGCACTCATCGCCAGAAGTCTTGCATTTCTACGCTGCCTTTCGGCTGCTTTTCGTTTTGCTTCTTCTTCTCGTGCTTTTGCTTCGGCAGCGATGCGTTCTTGTGCCAAACGCTCTTTTTCTTCTCGCTCCAAACGTTCTTTTTTGACCTTCAAAATCGGCTCAACGAGTGTGTCGTGACTGAGTTCGTAGTAAAAAGTATTCATACGAGGCTCTTTGCGCAATAGGCGTTCTTGCTCAAAATGTGCTAAAATTTCGGTCGTTGCGCCATTTTCCATAAGGGTTTCTTTATCAACACTTCGGCGGCGACCACTTTCGGTAAGTAATTGATTTTCGATGATTTTAGCCCCTCTAAATTTCTCCGAAGGGGAGACTTTTTGCCCCGTTACTTGTTCTTCAATTTCAGTATCGTCTAATTTGGCTAAGACTTCTCTATAAAAATTTTCAATGAACGTTTTGATGCCTTCTTGACCGCCAAAAAAATCAGAGTTGAGTTGTTTTAAGCCATTTTCATTGGTTTCGGCTAAGTGAAACGCATCGTATTTACTGCGTTTTCCTTTCAAAATCTTTTCCTCAATGCCTCGACAAACGAGTTGTAACTGAAAACTCTCTACTTCATTGTCTTTGCTCAACACCTGCATCATGTCGTTCATCGCATAAGGCGTAAAACCAAAACGCTCTGCAATCTTGAAGTGCGTACCTTCTGCTGCGGCAGGTTTTTCTATCGCTTCTCGTGCCGCATCGTTTTTCAACGCCAAGAGTTGATAGCGATTGCGTAAAATGCTCGGAATTGGCATCGAAATCTCGTCCAAATAATGCAACATATCCGACCGCAGCGCAATAACGATTTTCAACAAAGGCGGTTTTTCGTAGTCGCGCATTTGTTCGTCGCTGTACGCATGACGATTTTTAGCAATGCGTTTGAAAACAGATTTTGGCATATCGCCACTGACCAAATAAGCCAATTCGTTGAAAAATTCGAGCCTTGCCGCAAGGTCAAAATTTAAGGTAAAAAGTTCCTCAAATTGGTCTAAAACCAGCAAAGGTGTTTGCGCTTCGTCGTGCTGCGTTAGTTTGGTGTTTTTTAATAATTCCCAAAGTGTAATATCTTGATTATCAACATTTTGATTTGTTTTTTCACAAAAAGTATCTTTGAAAATTTGTAGTGGCGATTTCGACGTATCGTTAAAACGTATCGTAATCGGATCTATGTTTGCTTGCCGCAATTTTGGCGTAACGCCCGCTTGTAAAAGGGAGGTTTTTCCAATGCCCGACTTAGCAAAAAGTACCACCAAACGCTCGGCAGCAATCATATAAAACAGCTCTTTTGCTTCGCGCTCACGACCAAAAAACAAGTTCGCTTGTGCCTCCTCGAAAGGATAAGGACCAGGGTAACGGTAGATTAAATTGCTCATAGTATAGTGGATTTTAAGAGTAATTCAATATGGTTACAAATGTCCAAATAAGCACTGTCTTGATTGCTTTGCAGGCTCACAAAGGTATTTCGGCTTGGCAAAACGCTATGAAATTGATGCGTTTTTTCAATTTGGGCAAAATCACAAGGCTTCAATAAAATTGGAACAACTTTTTTATTTTTTTCGTAGGTCGCTAATGTTAAGTAATTCATCAGCGTAGCATCTGCTAAAAATTGGCTGCTCAATAAAGGCAAAACCAAAGGCGCGTTTTGCAAATTTTTCAAGGCGATTTGCTCCGTTTCTCCACTTACAAATGTTTGATTATCAATGATTTCTACATTATTTCGCTGCAACATTGGCGTAGCCGTTGTTTTGAATTGTTCAAACATCGCTTCATCTTTTTGATGATACAAGACCAATATTTTATGGTTGGCATTATCCATTGCTGGCGGTTTAGTGCCGTTGAGTTGCTCTGTAAGATGTTGCAAAAATGCCTCAGGCGCATCGTCTAAAAACTCAATATTATATTCATTGCTAAAAAAGAGTTTGGTCGGCAATTGCATCAAATTGTTATCGTTTTGATGAAAGCCAAAAGCCTGATTTTTCTTCTTGTCTTTATTGATATTCAAGACTTGAAACATCAAGCGCAGATACCAATATTCAAAGTCGAAACCAATAAAAATATAATGTGTTTTTTCTTGCAGCGTACTGATAAGCGATTTGGGCAAACCTGCATCTTTTGAAATGATATTTTTGACAAAATCCAATTGCTCCTCATGCGTTAGTACCAAGCAATTGGTATCTTCTATATCGCCTAAAAGGTTAAAAATCAATGGTTTATCAACGCTACTTTCGAGCGTGACATTTTGATTTTGCTTAGAATAATGATAATAGGCATATTGCGTATGCAGCTTGCCCGCTTTCTGAAAAGCCTTGAGCAATAACTTGTCGGGCGTTGCATTAATGACCAAAGAAAAGGGAAGCTGCGCCAAGGCATCTAAAAGCGGAATTGGCGCAGTAAATTCTTCATAAAAGTCGCTGACGAGCAATTCTAAATCAAAATCACTTTTACGGTTCACATATTCCGAAGCCAACAAATGAAAATCTTTCGCATCTGCAAGTCCTTGCAAATCAGGCACTTCTGCAATTAATTGTTCAGAAAGTAATTCAAAAATAGATTTTTCGCCCTCTTTGGTTGCCACCAAATAAGCATAAGGACCAACGACCAAAACGGCATTATTCCGCTTGATAATTTTTGCCAATTGGCTGATTTTTTCTTTTAGTTCTGACATGTTTTGTTCTTTGTAGGTAGTAGGCGTATATAAATAAACACTGTTATTTTCTCAACGACTGAAAAAATAACAGTGTTTATTTTGGCCCAACTACTTAGTGTGTAGTGTACAAAGAACAAAAATAATATTTTTTTACGAATTCAAATCAATTTCGACTTGATTTCGCATAATATCCTCCATTTTTTCTCTTTCTCTAATCAAAAAAGATTTTCCATTGTGGAGTAACACTTCGGCTGGTCGTGGACGAGAATTGTAATTGCTCGCCATGCTCATGCAATACGCACCTGCATTGTAAAAACACAAAATATCGCCTTCGATGATTTCATTGATGACACGATTCACTGCGAAAGTATCTGTTTCGCAAATGTAACCTACGACGTTGTAAAAGCGAGGTCGCTCGTCGGGATTCGTCACGTTCACAATGTGGTGATAAGCGTCGTAAAACATCGGGCGAATGAGGTGATTCAATCCGCTATCTACAACCGCAAATTGCGACGAAGTTGTTTGTTTGACAACATTTACTTTTGTCAAAAAGAAACCAGATTCACTGACCAAAAATTTTCCAGGCTCAAACATTAGCGTAACATCTTTTTTGATGTCTTTGCAAAATTCATTAAAACGGCTGCCTAATTTTTCACCTAAATCTTCAATATCTGTTGAATAATCGTTTGGTTTGTAAGGAACTTTGAAGCCCGAACCAAAATCAACATAAGTCAAGTCTTTAAAATTTTTGGCAACGCTGAATAAGACTTCAGCTCCGTTCAAAAATACGCCAATGTCCAAAATGTCAGAACCCGTGTGCATGTGGATTCCTTCGATTTTCATACCTGTATTTTGCACAACTCGCTCAACGTGAGGCATTTGATAAATCGAAATACCAAATTTTGAATCAATGTGACCTACGGAAATTTTGCTATTTCCACCAGCCATAATGTGCGGATTGATGCGAACGCAAACAGGATAGTCGTTGTGGATTTGACCGAATTGTTCCAAAATCGAAATGCTATCAATGTTGATTCTAACACCCAAACGCACCGCTTCCATGTACTCCTCAATCGCAACGCAATTCGGTGTGAAAATGATATTGCTTGGTTCAAAACCAGCCAAAAGCCCAATATTCACTTCTTCAATAGAAACACAATCTAAGCCAGAACCTAAATTTTTAAATATTTTTAAAATATTAATATTGGTCAAAGCCTTTGCAGCATAATTAATTTTTAGCTTTTTTACATTAGAAAAAGCGTTGGTCAATCTACTGAATTGACGTTCTAAAATCGAGCTGTCATAGACATACAAAGGTGTGCCATACTGCTTCGCAAGTTCCAACGGGTCAATATCGCCCGTCATTCTAAAATGCTTGTTATCAATTAGTTGCATAAAATAGGGTAGCGACTTTTGTCGCAAAGTTTGTAACGGCGACTTTTGTCGCAGAAGTTAAAATTCTTGGTAAGGCTGCGCAAAAATAGCATACATTATAGAGTTATGCAAATTTCTGAGGTAATTTTGGTGTAATTTTTTGGTAACAACTTAACGTATTTTGTTTAAACACTAATTTTCTCTAATTTTACGAATTTTCACTAATCGTGATGCAACAATTAAATCAAATTTCACTAATTCTATTAAAACTTTGTTTTAATTTTACACGTGGCTAAGTTCTTACAATTTTTGATTTATTGTATTTGAAAAGTTTTTGCAAGTGTTTGAAAAACAGGTATTTGTGTATCTGTATTTCCTATTGTAGAGCCAAAAAGAATGTAATATTTTCCTTGCTCAAAAAGTAAAACTTGATAAAGTTTTCGGGTTTTACCTTCGGTAGTCGTCGTGGAAGCGATGATTTCTTGTCCATTCAATCCAGCAATTGTGATGGCTTTGTTTTCTTCTATTGTGACAGGCGTTTTGATTTGTTTATGGATTCTATCGCTCGAAAAAGCGGCAAAATCTGTTGTTTTTGCCTGCCCACTTCCTGCAAAAAAAGAGTTTTGTTCCAAGGCATTTTTAGAGGTTTTGCCTTCTTGCGAATAAATCACCGCATCGGAAATGCTTCTGGCGTATTTCAATCCGCTTTTGCTAAAATCCAAACGAAAACCTTTTGGCATTGGCTCTACGTTACTTTCTTCTTTATAGGCAACGGAAAGCAATGATTTTCTAATTTTTTCTTCTAATTTTGTGTCATTTTCTTTGAAAACGCAGCTGATTAGTACACAATAATCTTCATCACCAAAGAAAAAAAGGAATTTTGTAAAAGTGGATCTGTGAACTTTTTGGCTTACTTTGAACAAGGCTGCATCATCGCCATTCAAAATAAATTTTTCCTGACCAAGAAGTTTCATGCCTTTTACAGTCAAATTTTCGGTCATAAAAGTTTGTGTCAAAGACTTAAAACTTCCTGCTGCTTCTTTTATCAAAATTGAATTGTCTGTTCCAACTTGCACAAAACCAGCGACTTGCAAATCTTGTGAAAACCCTTCAACAGGAATCATATAGAGTTTAGAACCTTGAACAGCGACGTGTTGTGGCGTGACTTGGTTGTTTATTTTGGTCAAAGTTTGCGCATAAGACGCTACAAAAAGGCTCAAAAAAGCCAATACAAATACAATTTTTTTCAACATTATTTTCTTTATTTTGCTGCAAAGATAACGTTGAATAAGGTTGTTTTATTGGTTACTTGAATATTTTTTAAAAACACATCAAATACTGTGTTTTTGCTTTGTTGCTCGTACCGTCAGTATAAACAATTTCTATTTCAAATTGGGTAGGTTTAGGTATGTTGCTATTGTTATTGATTTTTTTTGAATGATCAATGAAAAACGAATGACCATAATGTTCTAAATCAGCTTTATTTTCTAATTGTAACGCTACAAATTCATCAATTTTTTTACTGTCCATAAAAATCAACTCGTTTATCAAAGCACCTTTCGGGTAGTTTTTATCATAATCATACAATGTTGTAACGAGGATTTTGTCAATTGTTTTTTTCAAACCATTTGCTCCATTTTCGGCAGGGCTACAAGCAAAAGCAGTTGGTAAGAATGGATTAACACTTTTTTGTTCAGACATTGTTAGAAAATTGACATCGTAATCAAGGTAAAGTTCTTTTGGAAAAAGAACAGTTGCACTGTCTTTTACATATTTGTTAGCGAATGATTGAGTGTCACCTGTTGTAAAGCGAAAAAATGCTTTATCTATTTCAAAAAAAGGTTTCCAATCTGGATTGCCACAGTCCATTGCTAAAATTAAAAAACAGCCAGAAATATAAGGCAAGGTTGCGATTAAGAGGAGCGTAATTATTTTTTTCATGTTGTAATTGTTTATTTTTTAATAAAAACGTAAAAATACTTCTTTTTGCTGCCTATAAAACAAAAAAAATCCAAATTTTTGAGCAATCAAAAATTTGGATTTTTATCTTGAAAATATCTAATGTCTAAATATCCAATATCTTAATATTTATTAATTATCTTTTTTGATATACGTTTTGTTGCCATTAGCATTGATGTAATACTGACCGCCACGAGAACCTTCATAAATAGTACGACCTTTGTCATCTTTACCCATTGGCTTATCTTCGCCACTTGTTGCTGTATTTTTTACATCTTTAACAACTTTTTTTGGTTCTTTTTTAGTCGCAGCTTTTGCTGTTTCAGAGGCAGGTTCAGCAGGCGTAGCTTTTTCTTTTTTCACCTTCGGTTCTTTTGCTGGTTTAGCTTCTGCGGCAGCATCTGCTGCTTTTGGAGCTTTTTCAGCTTTCACCTTCGGTTCTTTTGGAGCTTTTGGCTCTTTCACTTCCGCTGCTGCTTTTTCAACCTTAGCTTTCGGCTCTTTTGGAGCTTTTGGTTCTTTCGGTTCTTTTACAGCCTTTTCAGCTTTCGCTTTTGGCTCTTTTACGGCTTTCTCAGCCTTTGGAGCTTTTGCAGCGGCTTCTTTCTTTTCTTTTTTAGGTTTAGCATCTTGTGCAGAAGCTGTAAAAGTTGCAAAAAACATTGCCAACAATGACAATAAAGCGATTTTCTTAATAGAATTCATAAATTGAAAATTTAATTTTTAAGTTTATTTTTACTTTAAAACACAAATATAGTAGCAAACATTATAAATAGACTGTTAAACAATCGTTAAATCTATTTTATTAAGGATTATTTGTTTTTTTTAAACGAAAAAATGTAGGTAAAGTCACATTATTAAGCTATTTCCGCAGGGTTTTCTTTCTCTTTCCGAAAAGCCTCCACAATCATCAACTGCCCAGTCAAATAAGTACTCATTATTAAAAAACCTTCCATTGGCAGCGGCATTAAAAATTTATTCACAGCAATCAAGGTGTCCGATAGTAAAAAAAGCAACGTTCCATACATTAAAATACGCCAATGTTGCGGCTGCATTTTTGTTTTCAAATTCAAAGCCATCACATTCATTAGGACAATTACCGTTGAATAAATCGCCACGGGAATCTTTAATGGACTTGGCAAAATAGGCAAAAGTACGTACAACATTTCCATCAAAAATAAAGCAAAAGGCAAAATAAAAATTTTATTTTTTGTCAAAAAACCTTGTTTATCAGCATGATATGAATAGAAAGCAATACTATACAAACATTGTGTGACCAAAAAAGCACCAATGCCAACCATGAAGAAATTCATATCGCCAGCCCCATACATTAAGAAAGTATCGCCCAATTGTGAAAAAATCAGACCTATAAAAATCAACAAATGAGTCTTGGTTTTTAAACCTACCGAATAGATAAAATACAGTGCCAGAGCCACCATCAAAAGTGGTTTGGTAAAAGTGATAACAGCTTCATATCCAATCAAATGTGCCAACAAATGCAGCACAGAAAGGAGTGAATAAGCGTAAAAAAACTGTTTTGGTTTCATTGATTAAATAGTCGCAAGTCAGTAAGTCGTAAGCCAATAAGTCTTTTAACTTGCTGATTTACAATAGTTTATTTTTAAATATTAATTATTTTAGTTGAAGCATTATCAGTTAATTATTTTAATTGCTTCATTATTTTCATTTCCTTCATTTTACAACGGTCTTACCCAAATATTACGATAGCTTACCAAGTTACCATGATCTTGCAATTTGAAAGGCGCATCACTGTGTGCTTTATTGATAGGTGCGCCAATATATTCCGTAGTTCCTTGTATTTCAGTATGATTTTGAGTCACAATTCCGTTGTGGATAACGGTCAAATAACCAGGCGTTTCACGAGAACCGTTAGCTCTCCAACGAGGTGCTTGGAAAATAATATCATACGTATTCCACTCTCCGACAGGGCGACAAGCATTGACCAAGGGCGGATTTTGCTTATAAATCGCACTTGCTTGACCATTGCTGTACGTGCGATTGTTGTAAGAATTTAAGATTTGAACCTCATAGCGGTTTTGAAAAAACACACCACTATTGCCTTTTTGTTGTCCTTTCAAATCGTCCGATTCTATTGGAGAACGCCACTCAATATGTAGCTGACAATCGCCAAAAGATTGCTTTGAAAGTATATCTCCAGCACCTTTTACGACGGTCATTACACCGTTCTCAATGTTCCATTGAACGGGCTTTCCGTCAGCGTGTTGCCAAGCGTCAGCGGTTTTTCCATCGAATAAAACATAGGCATCGGAAGGCACATTTTGAGCCGTTGCAGGCATAACAATCTTAGGTTCTGGAATCCAAACTTCTGTTTGTTCGGGTAAGGTAAGTTGTTCATTTTGAGCATTTAAGGCAGAAAATGAAGCTAAAATAAGCGCAGTTAAGGTGTTTTTTAAAGACATAAAATAAAATAATTTTTTAAAAATATTTGACAAATTAAAAAAAAGTATATAATTTTGTGGTATAAATCGCAGGAGCAATGTAATCTTTTGGCTCGATGTTAAATAACCAGAGGGACGCATCGTAATGGAAATATGGCGGGCTGCAGACCATTGACTTGTCTGGTCTTTTGAGAGTGAAAGCTTCCAAAACAGGCAGATTACAGAATATTCCATCGGCTACCTTATCGTGACTTTTTGGGGTTCCAAAAAGGACACCGTTGCTCTTGTGGTTTTTTTTAGACCTCCCTAAATCCCAATATCATTAAGCTAAGGAATTTGATTTTAAATGCTTTGCTCAACAACCTAAATTTACTTTCTTATGCCCTTACCCTAAAGGGAACTCAGACGAAAAAGTAAATTTTTTCAGTTTTTCAGCAATAAAACGATTGTTTTTATTGCTGAAAAACAAATAAAACAATACATTTTGGAGTCATTCCCTTTAGGGTAAGGGCATAAGAAAGTGCTGTTCAAGTCTTTTGCGAAGCAACACATTTTTAAAACCCTTAGCTTAATGACATTGCCCTTTGGGAAGAATTCAGGAATAGTCTTACTTCCTCCAACTTCCAAACATTCCTCTACGCTTCAAATGCAATATTCCAATCACCGCTTCTTTCACAATTCCTTTTGACATTTTTGACGTACCAACGAGCCTATCCACAAAGGTAATCGGGACTTCCGAAATCTTGAATCCCAATGTATGCGCAGCATATTTCATTTCGATTTGAAAAGCATAGCCAACAAATTTTATTGTATCTAAGTCAATGGTTTCCAGTACGTTACGTCGATAGCAAATAAAGCCAGCCGTAGGATCTTTGACGGTCATCCAAGTGATTAGACGGACATAAATCGAAGCACCATAAGACAAAATCAACCTGTCAGCGGGCCAGTTTTCGCATTTTCCACCTTTGACATAACGAGAACCAACAGCCAAGTCAGCACCATTTTTACAAGCTGTGTACAAGCGAAGCAAATCCTTTGGGTTGTGCGAAAAATCGCAATCCATCTCAAAAATAAAATCGTATTCACGAGCCAAACCCCATTTGAAACCAGCAATATAAGCTGTACCCAAACCTAACTTTCCACTACGCTCCAGTAGGTGCAATTGCGACGGATATTGCGCTTGCAAGTCCTTCACTTTTCGGGCAGTACCGTCAGGCGAACCATCATCAACAATCAAAATATGAAAGGCTTTTTCAAAAGAAAAAACTGTTTTTATCATATTTTCGATGTTTTCAATTTCGTTATAAGTAGGGATAATCACAAGACTATCCCATAGTTTTGTAGTCGTCAAAGTAGGCGGCTGTTTATAGCTTTTATGCTGTGTTAGAATTGGGCAAATTTCAAACGCAGTGATTGCACTCATAAATTTAACGGTAAAGATAATGAATTATTATTTTTTTTAACGCATAAACTACGCCAAAATATTTTCTCTTAAAAAATATTTAACAAAAATATACTATTTAAAATATTGAAAATCAATGATTTATTTTTTTTTGATGGAATAAAAATATTTTTTTTGAAAAAATATCGTGTTAAAAGTGGGAAATAGTGGGAATTTTGGGAAAAAAGATTTACTTTTGTGTCCTAAATGATGGTTTTGAGAAAATAATATCAATTATTTTCAAATTTTTAAATTCCCTCATTTTTAAATTTACACGATGACTTACGATTTTTCAAATAATTTCCCTTGCACTTTGGACACAAAAGGCAGGTTTAGGATGCCAACTGACTTGATGAAACAGTTTGGTGAAAATCCTGTTCGGAAGTTAAAAATCAACAGAGCATTGGACAATTGTTTGGTCATTTATCCTTCGGAAGTTTGGGAAGTCGAAAAGAAAGATATTTTATCAAAAATTGACCGATTCAATCCAAAGCATCGTCTTTTAGAGCAAGTTTTTGTGAGAGGAACGGAAGATGTAGAGTTGGATGCTCAGGATAGAATGTTGATACCAAGAAGATTAATAGAATTTGCCAAGTTAGACAAAGATATTATTTTAGCGACCAATTATGACCGTATTGAGATTTGGGACAAAGCTGCTTATGATGCTATTTTCAACATCAGCCCTGAGGACTTATCGCAATTGGCTTTTGAAGTATTAGGCGTTAAAGATTAGATTTTTATAAAGATTTAGATTTTTTCTCCTGTGGCGTGAGGGACGTCATGGGCTTTTACATACGCAAAAATGATTTTTCATGTTTTGCGGCTTTTAATTTAGAGATCAAACAAGGAAGGACGGGTGTTCCTGAGAAAATCACTCAGAATTCCTTGTTTCGATTTTATTTTTACAACAGGCAAAGGAATATTAGGCGAACTACTATCAGAGAAAACACACGTCAAACAAACCTACCTGTTTTTTAAAATTAAAAATTATTAATTAAAAATTATTAATTAAAGACTATTAAATTTTGATTATGTAATTATTAATTATTCACTAAAAATTATTAATTAATAATTTACGCTATGTACCACGTACCTGTCATGCTCAAAGAATGTTTGGACGGCTTGAATATCAAACCTGACGGCGTTTACGTTGATGTCACTTTTGGAGGTGGCGGTCATAGTAGGGCAATTTTAGAAAAACTCAATGAAAATGGGATATTAATTGGCTTCGACCAAGACGAAGATGCTATAAAAAATGTTCCCGAAGACAAACGCTTTATTTTTGTGCAAGCCAACTTTGCCGAGATTAAGCGTTTTTTGCGTTTGCATGGTTACAAGCAAGTTGATGGTATTTTGGCGGATTTGGGTGTTAGTTCTTACCAGTTTGATACTGCCGATAGAGGTTTTTCTTTTCGTTTTGATGCTGCGCTTGATATGCGTATGAATCAGAAAGATGTACTGACCGCTGCTATTATTTTGAACACTTATTCGGCTGAAAAACTGCAAAATATGTTCAGTGAATATGGTGAAGTTCGCAATTCTAAGACTTTGGCAGAAGCAATTATTGAAAATAGAGAAGTTCGACCTTTCCAAACCATCAATGATTTTTTGATGATGCTAAAACCTTTGGTTAGAGGAGAGGAGCATAAATATTTGGCACAAGTTTTTCAATCGCTACGCATCGAAGTGAACCAAGAAATACAAGTTTTGGAAGACTTTTTGCACGCTACCAAGGAGATTTTGAAGCCAGAAGGGCGTTTGGTCGTACTTTCTTATCATTCTTTGGAAGATCGTCCTGTCAAAAATTTGTTTAAAACAGGCAATTGCAAAGGCGATGTTGTCCAAGATTTTTATGGCAATATCGAAAGACCTTTTAAAATAATTACTAAAAAAGCAGTTGAAGCAACTCGTGAAGAACAAAAAGTCAATACGAGAAGCCGAAGCGCAAAACTGAGAATAGGGCAGAAAATTAATTAATAATTAGTAATTATTAATTTATAATTAAATAAAATATGTTTTCAAAATATTTCCCCGCCATTCATTATTTCGTAGAAAACTACGGAGAGATTGAAATAGGCGAAGACGAAAAAACAAACAGCTTAATTCGCTTAAAAGATGATGGCGGCATACTTTACGAAGACCGAGGCTCTGAAACTATTGATGACGCTATCGCTGAAGTAGAGGACTTTTTAAAGGATTATTTTTTTGAAAATTATGAACTAACGATTTAATTAAAAATGAATAATTGATAATTTATAATAAAATCCAATGTTCGCATTAATTATTCATTTTTAATTATTCATTATCAATTATGTTTTTATGGCTAAGAAATTTAATTTTAAAGAATACTTGGATATTGGTAATATCAGTGCGAACTGGTTTTACCAAAATTTTGGTTTTGTACTGTTTAGCTTTTTTTTGATATTATTATATATAGCAAATGCGCATTATGCAGAAAATAAAGTAAAAAAAATTCAAGTAATGCAGCGTGAAATCAAAGAATTGCGTTGGGAATACATGAGCATACAATCTCGTATTATGCAAAATACAACGCAAAGTGAACTGAGCAAAGACGTAAATCCAACAGGATTGAATTTGACAAGTGCAAGGAAACCGTTTAAAATTGTAATAGAATAAAAGCCCCACCTAAATTCTCCTACAAGAGAGTCATTTTTGACCCCGAAGGGAAGACTTTTGTGCAAGGTTTCAATAAAAACTACTATTTTTAATTAAGACCAACAATTTGAGAATGTCATGTTGGCAAGTCCCTTCCTCAGGAAGGGATTTAGGGAAGGCTTATGAGCTTAATAAAAAACGAAGTATTAATTAGAGTGTATATCGTCTTGATATTTATAGTCGCAGCGGCGGTTACGATATTCACAAAAGCATTTTTCATCGCAACGGTAGATGGAGATAAATGGCGTGCTTTAGGCGATAGCTTGTACGTCAAATATATGCCGATTGAGCCATTGCGAGGCAATGTTTTTGCAGCAGATGGAAGCCTTTTGGCAACATCACTTCCATATTTTGAAATTCGTTTTGACCCTAACGCAGACAACCTTGATTCTTTGAATTTTTATAGAAATGTGGATAGTTTGAGTCTTTGTATTTCTCAAATTAACAATAAAATGACCGCAGGAGGTTGGCGAGCGCACATCGTCGAAAGGCGAATGAAAGGCGAGCGTTACCTCATGGTAAAGGAAAGGGCAACGCCTGAAGAAATGGATAGAATTAAAAAATTCCCACTTTTTCGGCTTGGAAAATACAAAGGTGGCTTGATTGTCAAGCAAATGAACAACCGTGAACATCCTTTTGGAATGTTGGCAAGGCGTACTATAGGTTATGTTAAAGACGATTTAAAAATTGGTTTAGAAGGTTCATACAACGCTACTTTGGGTGGTATGCAAGGTAAAGAATTGATGTTTCGTGTTGGTCGTGACCTTTGGTTGCCTATGTACGATTTGACTGAAATTCAGCCTAAAAATGGTGATGATATTGTAACGACAATTGACGTGAGTTTGCAAGACATTGCGCAAGAAGCATTGATTCGCTCACTCGAAGTACACGGTGCTGACCATGGTTGTGCGGTCGTGATGGATGTCAAAACAGGAGCTATCAAAGCCATGTCAAACCTTGGTAAAACGCCCGAAGGTTGGGGCGAAATCTACAATTATGCGGTTGCAAAACGCACAGAACCAGGTTCTTCTATTAAAATTGCCTCTATGATGGCATTGTTGGAAGATGGTTTTGTACACTTGGAAGATACCGTAAATATCAATTATGGAAAAACAAAATTTTATGACAGCGAATTGCTTGATTCTGAAAAACATGGTTTGAGAGAAACAACGGTACGCCATGCGTTTGAGATTTCTTCCAATGTTGGAGTTGCTCGTTTGGTTCAAAAATTTTATGGAGACACCAAAAAAGCGGACAAGTTTATAGAGCATTTTAAGGATTATGGTTTGGATTTGCCAACAGGTGTAGATTTGGACGGTGAGGTAAAACCTTACATCAAAGAAGCCTACGATGCCAAAGACGATTGGTCGGGAACGACCCTTCCTTGGATGGCGATTGGTTACGAAAGTTCCATGACTCCGCTTCAAATCTTGAATTTTTACAATGCCATAGCCAACGGTGGTGAAATGATGAAACCTTATTTGGTGACAGAATTACAACGTTTTGGCGAAACCGTCAAAACATTCAAACCAACAGTAGTAAAAAGAAGTATTGCCAGTAAAAAAATTATCGCCCGTTGTCAAGACCTTTTGGAAGGCGTTGTCAATCGTGGTACAATGAAAAATTACAAAACGGCAAAGTATAATTATGCAGGCAAAACGGGTACAGCCCAGTTCAATTATTCAAAACTTCGTGAACAAGGCGACCCTGGTTATCAAGCGTCTTTTGTAGGTTATTTTCCAGCGGAAGACCCTGTTTATTCTTGTATTGTAGTGGTTTATGACCCAAAACAAGGTAGTTTTTACGGTGCAGATTGCGCAGGTTCTGTGTTTAGAGAAATTGCAGATAAAGCATTTACGGTCAAACATGAGCTGCATCAGCCCATTAATTTTAAAGAAAAAAAGCAAATGCCAACGGCAATGTTCCCAACGGCTGACGTAGGCACAACCGAAGATTTAGATTATCTTTTAGACAAATTAAATTTTAGGTATTATAAAAAAACAAAGCGAACTTACGCATCGTTGAACGCAAAAAACGACAGTTTGAAAATAATGGAGCGCAGTGTTCCTGAAAATATTATCCCGAATCTGACAGGTATGAGGCTCAAAGATGCCTTGCATATCCTTGAAAATCGAGGTTGTAAAGTGGGAATCAACGGTTATGGAATTGTCAAAGCACAATCCGTACCAGCAGGAACAAGAGTGCAAAAGGGAATGTACGTAACGATTTCCCTCCAGTAGGGGCAAACCCTTGCGGTTGCCCGAATGGTTAAAAAAATCTACGATTTTTTTAACCATTGCGGTTGCCCAATGTGAAGCGAAACACAAGATTTTTTATACAGGAAAAAATTACTTGAAGGACACTAAATAATTATACTAATTTACGTAAGGTTTTACCCTTTTAATAAAAAATGAATCTACCAAAATAAAAACGAATCTGTCATCCTGAGCTTGCGAAGGAACTGATACGTAATAAAACAAATGGTAGTTTTGATTTGCAAAACCTATAAACACTTCCTTCGCACGCTCAGGATGACAGACTCTGTTTTAAAACTTAATTTTTGTTTTTCATTTATTTAAAAAACTCAAAAAATGCTTGTTCGACAATATTTTTACACTTATATCTGTACAAATCCAAAGAAAACAGTGCTTTATACGGGTGTTACCAACAATATTTGGCGAAGAATGAAAGAGCATTACGAAGATAGCCAAGAGAAAAGAAAATCATTTGCAGGAAAATATTTTTGCTACAATTTGATTTATGTTGAAGAATACACTGATATAAGAGATGCAATTGCTCGTGAGAAAGAAATAAAAGGATGGTCAAGAATGAAAAAAGAAGTATTGATTAATTCCGTAAATCCTAAATGGGAATTTATAGATGTAAGAACGGAAGATTAATTTTATTCCTGCACTGTCATTCTGTCCAAAGGACTCCTTTGGAGAGCTTGCGAAGGAACTGATAGATATGAAAAGTATGAGTCCGTAGAATGAAACGTAAGATGTTTCGCACGCTCAATAGGACAGCGCAGTAGTCTTGTTTTTGATTCGAGGAAAGGAACAAATACCAAAACAGCATTAGATAAGACTTGGCAAATCGAAAATTTTTATTTTTTTGAAAAAATTAAAAATGATATAAAAGTAATTTATTTAACATGAAAACACTTTTTTTGCTCTTTTTCTCTACTTTTTTAGCTGCTCAAAATACTAATACTCGATGTTCCAGTTTTTGAAATTTTAGGTATAATTTTTTTGGATACTAAAATTTTATAATTTTTTATGATTTTTATAAAAATAAAAAATTGA
>JAYWHK010000343.1:0-5665 GCA_043777755.1 Saprospiraceae bacterium | reverse complement strand
TAGTGAAAATCCATTTAATTAGGTAAAATTCGTGATTAAATAAAACATAAAATCAGTGAAATTAGATTTAATCTTTACATCACGATTAGTGAAAATCCGCTTAATTAGATAAAATTCGTGATTAAATAAAAATTAGTTATAAATGCTAAAATTCTTTAAAAAACGCTTTTGGCAATTTTTTATCTACTTTTATTTCAGAAAGATTGCCTTCGCTTCTTCCACGATTACCCGACAAAAGGATTTTACCTTGCGGCTGATAATCAGACCATTCGTTTGTAAATTCGGGTTTTTCATCCGTAAATTTTCTAAAAAAAGCCCATTTTGACACCAGATTACTTGTTTTATTGACATAAACCCAATATTTGTTCTCAGGTGTTACGCCTACTTTGTCAAAAGTCAATTGAAGTTTGTATTCCGCTTCATTCTTGGCATTGTTTTCTTCGCCAAGGTATTTGAGCGTCACACCAGAATCTTTCAACTTAAAAGGCATCACCAACCAGTAAGAATCATTTATCCAAATTTTTCGACTTTTTTCCAAAAGCGTATAAAGTTCAGTGCTGTCTTTGACATCAATCCCATCTTTTTGAACACGACCTTTCATTGTATTGACGTTCAGTAAAGTTATTGTTTTGGCTTTAATATTGTTGATGCGGACATCGCCAGACTGTTTGTCCCAAGTCAGTTTACGAAAACCAAAAAAATTCCAAGTAATAAAACGGGTTTTTTCCCAAGACTGTCTGCCGCCCATTGCTTTCATTACATTGTCTGCTATTTCGACGGCTTTTGCATCAGAATCAGCACTGTTAAAACCAATACCCGCAGGATTTCCCTCAATCATTTTTGAAGTCGAACAAGCCAAAAACAAGATAATGGCTAAAAAAAACGTTATTTTTTTCATTATTAATTAAATATGATTTTGTTAAATTATATATTGGTTGCAAAAGTACTATTTTTGCAAAAACTTTTCTATTTATGCTTAAATTTATAAAAATCCTTTTTTCATTGCTTCTTATTTCCAACACAAGCCTTTTTTCACAAGAAAAAGATTTTTTTTATTTATTTTAAAAATCCTTCGTTTGAAGGAGAGCCAAGCCCAAGTACCACTCCTCCCGATTGGTTGAGTTGTGGTGCAGCTACGGAATCCGAACCCGATATACAACCTGGCTCATTCGAAGTTGATAAAAAAGCACAAGACGGCAAGACCTATATTGGAATGGTCGTTAGGGACAATGGCACTCGAGAAGCGATCAGTCAGCGACTAAATAAGACTCTACAAAAAGACTCTACTTATAATTTTTCATGTTGGTTGGCACGCTCGCCCATCTATTTATCTCGTTCCTCTACAACAGGACGTGAAGCAAACTATAATACACCTTGTGCGCTTCGTGTCTATCTTGGAGATAAATATTGTAAACGGGTTCAATACATTGGCGGTATCAAAAAAGTAACGAATGAAGCATGGACAGAATTCAACTTTGAATTTACACCCAAAAAAGATTTTGAATTTTTTTCGATAGAAGCGGATTATTATGACATTGATGAAGACCCTTACAGTGGTAATGTTCTGATTGACAACATTTCACTTTATAAAGTGAAAAAATAAATCTTATTTTTTATTAAAAAATAACAAACCAAATTACCTTTGCAGACGTTTTACTTTTTTAAATTCTTAATTATCATTTATTGTGCAAAATAAGTTAAAAGTTTTCAAATTCGGTGGCGCATCAATCAAAGATGCCAATGGAATAAAAAATGTTGCTCACATCCTTCAATCTTACAAAGACGAAGCACTTGTAATCGTTGTCTCTGCTATGGGCAAAACAACGAATGCGATGGAGGAGGTTATTGAAGCCTATTTCAAAAAAACAGGCAATGCCGTAGAAATTTTAGAAACCGTCAAAAACAATCATTATGCCATCATGGATGGTTTATTTGATAAAAATGATGATGTATATACTGCTGTAAACGATACTTTTGTAGAGGCAGAATGGGTTTTAGAAGAAGATCCTCATGAAGATTATGATTATGTCTATGACCAAATTATTGGTATTGGAGAGTTGGTTTCGAGTAAAATTTTAGCAGCTTATTTGAACAAAGCCAATCTTTCGACCACTTGGATTGATGCTCGTGACGTTATCGTTTGCGACAATACTTATCGTGAAGGACGCATCGAATGGGAAAAAACCATTGCGCAATCACAAAAAATCATTGCGCCGCTTGTGGAAAATGGCAAATTCATTTTAACACAAGGTTTTATCGGTAGCACCTCTGAGAATTTTACGATTACATTGGGTCGTGAAGGTTCAGATTATTCCGCAGCGATTTTATCGTTTTGCTTAAATGCCGAAAGTATGTCAATTTGGAAAGATGTACCTGGGGTACTTACAGGCGATCCTCGTTTGTTTGAAAATGTAACCAAATTAGACAGACTTTCCTACAGAGAAGCTATCGAAATGACCTATTACGGCGCAACCGTAATTCACCCAAAAACCATCAAACCACTTCAAAATAAGAATATCCCATTGTATGTCAAGTCCTTTTTGACACCTGACAGTGACGGAACGGTCATCTCTAATGATTCCGACGACCTTTATCCGCCTATCGTTATAATCGAAAAAAATCAAGCCTTGTTGTACATCGCTTCCACGGATTATTCGTTTATCGCAGAACATCACCTAAGTAATTTGTTCACTTTGTTTGACAAATACCGTGTTTGGGTCAATATGATGCGCAATACAGCGATTAGTTTTATGGTTTGCGTTCCAAATCAACCTGAACGCTTGAAAGGTCTTTTGAAAGAAATGGAAAAAGATTTTACAGTGACAAAAGAGGAAGATGTAGAATTAATCACGATTCGCCATTATCAAGAAGGCGTAATTGACGAGATGCGCAAAGGGAAAATTGTTTTGTTAGAAGAAAGAATCCGTAAAACATTCCAAATGGTCGCTAAAAATGTTCCTGTGATAAAGTTGAAAAATAATGGTTGATTGGTTGATTAAGTACACTGTTTGAAAAGTTTGTTATTGTTTATAATTGTTGTATTGTTTTGGTTTTCAATTAGTTAGAACCATTTTAAACAATAACAAACTTTAAATAACTAAAAAACAGCTTACTATAAAATATTGTAAACCAATGAGTTAAAAGACTTAGGACTTGCGACTTATAGACTTGCGACTATTTATGCACGTTAATTCTATTGATTTTTTACGAGCTATCGGTGCGGTAGCGGTATGTATTTTTCACTTGACTTTGGGCTACTTGCACGAAGGAAACCCTGTATATTCTGTTTTTCAGCATGGACATTTGGGTGTAGAATTATTTTTTGTTATCACAGGTTTTTTGATACCAAGCTCTTTGTTGCGAAAAAATCATACAATTGCCAATTGGGGAACGTATATGAAAGACCGAATCATTAGGATTCATCCAGCTTATATTGGTGCTGTTTTAATTTGTGTATTTCAAGAATTTATCTCTACCCTACTGCCGCCACCAATGTACAAACCATTCAGTGTCAGCATTTTAGACATTCTTGGACATTTTACCTATTTGCAACCTTATATTGGGCGACCTTGGTTGGTGATTTTGTTTTGGACTTTGGCAGTACAATTTCAATTTTATATGGTATATGGCGTGATTCATTTTTTATTTATTCATGAAAAAAAATGGATGCGTTTTTTGACTTTATTGGCATTGATAACTCTACCTTTTTTAATAGGAAAAGGAGAAATTGATTATGGTTTTGGATTGGTCAATTTGAATAACTTTTTGCCACATTATATGCACATTTTCTTGGTTGGCGTGTTGCTTTTCATGTTCACACAGGGATTTTTAAGCAAAATAGAGTTTTGGATTTTTATGGCAATTAATTGTTATGCTTTGTTTTATTATCGAGGAGGAATGTACGTTTGGTATGATGGTGATTTTTTGCGCCCTTTCGCAGTAATTTGTGCAAGTATTTGCATACTTTTCATCAATATTCAACATAAAATATTTGAATTTTTAGGAAAAATATCTTATTCGTTGTACTTGATTCACTTGCCAATTGGTTGGTCGTTTATGGGATTTTTAAAAAATTTCTTAAACCTAAATAGCGAATTTGGCTTGACTATTGCCTTATTTACAGCAACAGCATTGAGTATTTTTTGTGCCTATTTGTTCAATAAATACTTTGAAGAACCAGCCGTACAGAAAGTAAAAGAATATTTTAAATAAAAAAATTTCAATAAAATATTATTTTTTTTGAAAAAATCATTAATTTTGCATGATTTTTGTGAAAAAATGGCAATAAAAATATTTTAATTTTTAACACTAACTAAGAAATGGATCATAATAATGCATTGAGTCGTCGTGTAAAAGTGATGGCAGAATCAGAAACTTTAAAAATGGCTAAAATGGCACGTGAGTTACGTGCGCAAGGTCACGATGTTATTAGTTTGAGTTTGGGAGAACCAGATTTTGACACGCCAGAACACATCAAACAAGCTGCAAAAGATGCCTTGGACAAAGGGCATACAAAATATTCTCCTGTATCAGGAACACTGGATATTCGCAAAGCGATTGTTGAGAAATTCAAACGTGACAATGATTTACATTTTACTGAAAATCAAATAGTTGTGTCGAATGGAGCAAAACAATCCATCTTCAATTTGTGTCAAGTATTGCTTGACCCAGGTGACGAATGTGTTATTTTTGCCCCTTATTGGGTATCTTATGCGGAGATTGTTCGCATGGCAGAAGGTGTGCCTGTTTTGGTAAAAGCTGGAATCGAAGACGATTTTAAAGTGACCGCCGAAGCCGTAGAAGCTGCTATTACGCAGCGCACAAAAATGGTGCTTTTTTCATCGCCTTGTAATCCGACAGGCTCTGTTTATTTGAAAGAAGAATTAGAAGCGATTGCAGAAGTAGTTGCAAGACATGAAAATATTTACATCGTCGCAGACGAAATTTATGAATATATTAATTTTACTGGAAAGCACGCCTCTATTGGCGCAGTTGAAAGTGTCAAAGATAGAACAATTACGGTCAATGGTTTTGCAAAAGGCTTTGCGATGACGGGCTGGCGTTTGGGTTATATTGGCGCACCCGTGGCTGTTGCTTCGGCTTGTGAAAAGATTCAAGGTCAAGTAACTTCTGGTGCAAACTCTTTTGGTCAAACAGCTGCTGCGGTGGCTCTTTTGTCTGATTTAACGCCTACTCGATTGATGCGTGACGAATTTTTGAAACGTAGAGATTTGGTTATCAGCCTTTTAAATGAAATTCCTGGCATCAAAACGAATGTTCCAGAAGGTGCATTTTATGTTTTCCCTGACATTACTTATTACTTTGGAAAAAGCGATGGCACAACCTTAGTAAAAGATGCTGACGATTTTTGCGATTACGTAATGCTCAATGCTTACGTTGGTTTGGTTTCAGGAAATGCCTTTGGCGACCCCAATTGCTTCCGTCTTTCCTATGCTGCCTCAGAAGAGCAATTGCGTGAAGCTGCGCAACGCTTGAAAGATGTTTTGGCTAAGTTGAAATGATATTAAGATATTAGGTGACTATTTAGCGTTGAAAAAATCGAAGATTTTTTTATTTTTACCACGGAGAAACAGAGGTCACGGAGGCAAAAAAATTAGCCTTCGGCTAATTTTTTTGCCAAACTCTGTGTTCTCCGTTTCTCCGT
>JAYWHK010000342.1:0-16075 GCA_043777755.1 Saprospiraceae bacterium | reverse complement strand
TGAGCGATTTTTCACTTTGGTTTAGCACGGGTTTAGCCCATATCTTGGATTTAGAAGGCTACGATCATATTTGTTATGTGGTGGCTTTGGCGATAATGTTTTCATGGAGAGCATGGAAACCTCTATTGATATTGGTGACGGCTTTTACAATAGGTCATTCACTGAGTCTGGCATTGAGTATTTTTGAGGTGGTTAAAATTCCACAAGAAAGTGTGGAGTTTTTTATTCCACTAACCATTGCTGTGACGTGTCTGAGCAATTTGTATGCAATTTATCAAGGAAATATACGTTTTAACAAAGGAAATTATGTCATTGCGCTGCTGTTCGGTCTGATACACGGATTGGGCTTTTCTTATTTGCTCAAAATGATGTTGGGCAAAGAAGAAAATGCTTTTTTTCCATTGTTGTCTTTCAATTTAGGTTTAGAATTTGGACAAGCAGTGATTGTTACGATGACGGTTTTTCTTACTTTTGCAGTGGTGGAAGTTGTACAAATTCCTAAAAAAATTTGGCAAACAGTAGTTTCCATAAGTGTACTTTGCATTTCACTTTTTTTATTAATTGGAAGAATTTAATTTTTATGTTAAAAAAAATTATTTTTATTGTTCTTATTTTTTCTACGCATTTGCTTTTTGGGCAAGAGCAATACATTACAAGCAAAACCGCAACGGGTAAAGCAAAAGATTTTTTTGAACAAGGTAAAAAAGCGGCTGCAATACGTGATGTCAAAGAAGCAGTCCGATTGTTAGACAAGGCGATTGACAAAGCACCTAATTTTATTGATGCTTATTTGCAAAAAGCTATTTTATTCAATTATATCAAAAAAACAGCTGATGCAGAACTCGCATTTGAAAAAGTATTGGCAATTTCGACGACTTATGAGCCAGAAGTGATTTTTTCACTTGCGGAAACAGAACGTTTGCAAAAAAAAGAAAGCGAAGCTGTTGTACATTATCAGCAATATTTGGACGCTAAAACCAAAAATCAAAATACTCGCCTACTTGCAAAAGGCTACATCGAACAACTTGCTTTTATTGCCGAGGCAAAGAAGAATCCAGTTCCTTTTCAGCCAGTTCCACTGAACAATGCCATCAATACTGTTTATGGGAGAGAATATTTCCCGTGCTTGACGGCAGATGGCGAAACGATGATTTTTACAAGAGATGAACGCTCCAATGAGGATTTTTTTCTAAGTAAAAAAGTAGATGGCGTTTGGCAAAAAGCAAATGCACTACTCAATATCAATACTTCTCAGAACGAAGGAGCGCAAAGTATTTCTGCCGACGGTCGGACATTGGTTTTTACCGCTTGTAATAGACCAGAAGGCGTTGGCAGCTGTGACTTGTACATAGCGGAATTTTTTGATGGCAAATGGACAAAACCCAAAAATATGGGACCAAGTATCAATTCTAAGGCTTGGGACTCACAACCTGCGGTGTCGGCTGATGGGAAAACGCTTTATTTTGTTTCTTCTCGAGAAGGAGGTTTGGGACAAGAAGACATTTGGATAACAACACGTGCTAAAGATGGTACTTGGTCTGCCCCTAAAAACGCTGGTACGCCTACCAATACAGTACAGAGAGATTGCTTTCCATTTTTACATTGGGACGACCAAACACTTTATCACTGTACAGACGGCTATCCAGGAATGGGGAAATTAGATATTTTTTTTAGTAGAAAAAATGAAAAAAATGAATGGGACAAACCCGTAAATCTTGGTTATCCCATCAATACGCCTAACGAAGAAACTTCTTTTAACATCAGTGTAGATGGTTCGGCGGTTTATTTTGCAGCCGATAAGGCGTATATCAACCTTAGAGATGAAGCACCTGAGCCTAACACAGTCGTAAATCCACTTGATATTGACATTTATACTTTTGAACTCTACGAAGCGGCTCGCCCAAAAGCAGTGACTTATGTCAAAGGGAAAGTGATTGAAGCGCATACACAGCTTCCGTTGCGTGCAAAAGCGGATATTATTGATTTGGAAACAAATACCATTGTTACGACGACGGTTTCTGATGGGAATGGTGTTTTTTTGATTTGCCTTCCAGCTGGAAAAAATTATGGTCTGAACGTCAATCGTAAAAACTATGCTTTTTATTCTGATAATTTTGAATTGACAGAAAGTAAAAGTGCGAAAGTACCTTTTCTTTTGACGATTCCTCTGATTCCTTTGGAAAAATCTGCTTCAAATCCCAACAATACAAATACATCAACTGCCATAAGTGAGCTTGTTGTGTTAAAAAATATTTTCTTTGAAACAAATTCTGCTCAATTGAAAAATACCTCGAAAGCGGAATTAGAACGCCTAAAAAATCTTTTGGACGAGCAGCCAACTATGAAAATTCAGCTCAATGGACATACCGATAATGTCGGAAACGATGCTGAAAATATGTCACTTTCTACCAATAGAGCAAAAGCTGTCCATGATTACCTCATTAAACAAAATATTTCCGCAAACCGCTTATCTTTCAAGGGATTTGGTGAAAATTCGCCAATAGCAAGCAATGAAACACCCGAAGGACGACAACAAAACCGCCGAACAGAGTTTTTAATTTTATCTTTTTAAAATAAAACCATGTCACAAAGGCGTTGTTTTTACATTATAAATATTAATGATATGTTAAATTATAAAAATATTTATATGTTAAACTTGCATCTTTCAGAAAAAGCCCGTTACTTTGCACTATTGAACCTTATACTAAAATATATTTAGGCTAAATTGTCTAATCTATTTTCTTCAGTCGTTATAAAAATTCAAAATAATTTTCTTTTAGTCAATTATTTTTAATTTTTCATAACGACAAAATAGACTCGAACAATTCTACGCCTCTATAGAAGTTAATGACTAAAACTATTCGCACATTCGGATACTCTCAACAAGTATGCGCATGGAATAGTCCCAACCTTATTGTCGTTTATTGAGTCCCAAGCCGATTTTCAAAATGATATAGTGAAAGCTATGTTATTTTGGCTTCAATATGAACATAATCCAGTCTTTACTTTTTTATTTTACACACAACACACACACAATTAAAGTTTTTAACTCACTTGAAAACTCATTTGGTGGTCTAAGACCATCAAAAGGAAATTTTCTGCACTCCACTGAAAACGGAATTTTTAGAGCGACAGCAATGAAATGCTGTAAAGCCTTGTATTTTATTTTATTAATTTAAAAACTTTGACTGATTATGAGAAATTTTCCAAAAATTGCTATTTGTCTATGTTTTTTGAGCTTCCTTATTTTAGGTTGCAGCAAAGAAACAATTCAAACAGAAGAAGCCCAAACCTTAACTCAAAAAACGGTCGAAGACGATGCTGACTTTACCTACGAAGATTCTTTTTTGCAAAGTGCGAATAGTCGTGGAATGTGCGGTACGGTAGGTGTACAGGTCATTTACGAAGGTAAAATGGAATTTGAATTTGATGTTTCTTTTAGCGGATGGGGCAGTATCCACATGTTTAATACGCCAAGTGGCGTTATCAAAACGAAGTCTGCTTTCCCAACAATGGTACAGGAACAAGGCATCACATTAACCAATAAACCTTTGGCTAAACAAAATCCAAAATGTCCTTGGCTTGGTCGTCCAACTGGGGCTATTCAAGTGAAAGTAATGATGGTACAAAAGAATAGTTCTGGACAATGGGAACAAGTTCCTAATTCAAGTTCTGTTACTTATATGCTTGGCGATACGACACCTTCAAAAGTATTGATGGGCGGTGGTCGAGTTTTTTGTTTGGACAAACCTATCGGACGCTTCAAAATGTGTTCTCTTTATTAGAATTAAAATCCAAAAGTTTCTTTTAAACCTTCTGTTTGGCTTGGCAAAAAGCGTTTGAAGCGTTGTGGGAAGAGAATGTAAAAACTCATCGCTACAGCACGAATATCTATATCTGGCAAGCCAATTGTTTTGTGAATTTGCTCTTTTGAAAATCCGCTAATTTGCTCTAAATCAGCCCAATGAGATTCGTTAAGCTCGGGATGTTTGCTCCAGTAAGTTGTTTGGAATACCTTGCAAAACTCATATAAAACAGGATTAAAACATTGGCTTGGTGCTGTAATCGAATGAATCATCGGAGCTAAGGCAAAAAGCAAAACGCCATCTTCCTCGAAAGATTCGCAAGCGTGAAAATCGTGCGGATGTTGTGGCGAAGGGAAAGGATTCATATAGGCAACAATCTTTTCAAATTTTTCATTTTCTATTTTTTCTTTGCCCCAAGTCGTCATGGTACGGTATGCCGAAACCCAATGTTTGAGGTCTTCGGGAATGACTTTTTCTTCGTTTTGTGAAGGCACGATAAACTCAACGGTCATCAGATATAAATCAACACGTTGGCGAAAACGAAGTTTATCCGCTTCGTTTAAATTTTGATAAAAAGTCAAATGTTTTTGAAAAAGATTGCCCAGCATAGGGTCAATGTCACGTGGATTGCGTTTGTACCACCACCAATCTATTTGAGGTGCCATTACAAAAGCAGTTGCCATCATCACAATTAGTGGAATGATATAGACGGGCGTATTTTCCAAGCCCATTTTCCACGAAGTGTAGGCAAAAGCTACAGCAAATAACAAGCAAACGACAATAATTAAACGAGAAGGTGTTTTCATAAACAAAAAAGCTATTTTTACTTAAAACGTAAAAATAGCTTTTTTATGATGTATATTCTAAAATTCTTTTAAAATATCAAATGTTTTGCAAAAGAAACTAAAAAATAAGCAAAAATTTTTAATTAGCGTTTACAAAAATTTGTAAAAAATAAAAAAAAGCTATATCTTTGTATTCTAAATAGCATTAATTTGTCGGTTGTTACCGAAAAATAAGAAGGTCGGTGTTCTAGCACCGACCTCTTTTTTTAGCTTTACTTATCCTTTTTGTCAAATAATTGGTTACTTACGTACCAAATTACTACAATCAGAATAATTCTTGCTAATTCTAAAAGCATTAACTTTACCATATTGAAAATACGATTTTGGTTGTCGGCAATATTACCGATTCCTTCAAATTCAATATTTTTGCAAAGATAATTAAGTATAACAAAAAATGCCAGCAGAATCGCTGGCATTTTTTGTTATCAAAACAACTGTATATACATCATAAAAAAGCTATTTTTAACTTAAACGTAAAAATAGCTTTTTTATGGTGTATATTCTAAAATTCTTTCAAAATATCAAATATTTTTTTCTTGATTAATCCACGTTCTATTTCGTCATAGACGGGAATCAAAACGGGTTCGCTGCCCATCACAGTGCGGTCAGCGTCCACGATATGGGCGGTCATAAGGTTTTGAAGGGAATCAATCAGCTCAATAGCGGTTTGTTTTTCTTCATTTTTCATCTGACGACGCTTGATTTCTTCGATGTGCAATTGTTTTTCTTTCAAAACCAATTGCTGTTCGGTCAAATCTAATTTTTTCAACTCGATGCTGATTTCTCTGTCCAATCGGTCAAAATTCTTTTCGCTCAATCCATCTTTTAAATCAAGGATTTCATCGTTGATGAGCAAACTTTGTATTTTATTTTTCTTAGCCATGTTTTTTTATTTAAGTTTATTAAGTCGTAAGTCAGAAAGTTGTCCAGCCTTAACAAGCAATATTTATTAAACCTATAAAATCCTGATAAAGTTCCCTGTTTCCATTTTAATTGTTTGGCACTGGTTTTACAATCGTTTTTGGTGCTACTTTTGGTACTTGTTTTGGTGGAATCGGAACAGCTTTTGGCGGAACAGTTGATTTAGGTGCTGGTGTTGGAACTGGTACAACAGGTTTTGCAATAATTTTTGGTGTATTTTTAAGTAGCGATTTCGCAGTATCTTTCGGAACGATTTTGTAGGGTTTTGTAATAGATGGAACACCAATTTCTTTCAGTTTGTAGGTATAAACACTCGTTCCATTCGCAACAACCAAAGTATTTACGTCTTCTCCAAAAAAATTGCACAACTGAAAAGAGGTTGTGCCTCCCAAAGGAAATTCTTTATAGATTTTGCCTGTGCCGTCCATCAAAAAAATATGTGCTGACGCTTTACAAACCAGACCAATGTATTTTTTGCTTCTATTTGGAAAAGTTACAGGAAAAACCTCGTCAATTTTGTCTTGAAATTTGTAAGTGAAAAATGGTTTGAAGGTTTCGCCATCGTAACCGTGACAAGCTAAAACGTTGTTATTCAACACAATATACTCATTTTTATTATCGCCTAAAACATCTGTATATAAAAATTTATGCTCGTTGCCTGTTCCTGTTTTAAGTGCCATTTTGAAATCATCACCTGCAAAATTAATGTTTTGAACGATTCCTGCCGCATCACTCACGACGATTCGCTCAGGTGGCGTGCCTTGAAAACCAGCTGGCGAAAGCACCGACGAAGCTGCATCTAACGAAAAACGCAGTTCGCCATTTCTCCTAAAAGCCATGATTTTTTTAGCCTGATTGATGGCAACAATAAAATCTTTGCCTTCTGTTTGAAAATGTCGTATCGGGACACTAATCGCCCCTACGCCCATTCGAGGATTCCAGCCTGCCAATGGTTTTCCATTTTTTTCAAAACCATAAATATTTCCATTTTTGGTAGGAATAAAGTATTGATAGTTTTTTGAACGGTCAAAATCGACAACCAACATACCCGAAGTTGCTGGACTTTGAATCAAAATAGGAAAATTTTGCGCATCATTTCCTTTGTCATCCAAAATATACACTTTATTTTCTGTATTAAAAATATAATACAATTTGCCATTTCCGAAATATTCTACCTGTTTTACTTCGCTTAAAATCTTGCCATCAATTTTTCTTTTTTTCGTGATTTCACCCGAACCATTGATGATATAGATTTGATTTTGAATATCTTGAATAAAAATCTCCGTATCTTCGGTCAGTGGATTCAACACAACCGCTGGTGCAATCACAGCATCAGCATCTAACAAAGTTTTCCAAGCAACACTGGCAATATTCGTTTTTGTTTTTTTCTTAATATTCCATTTTATTTTTCCTGTAAAATCAAAACCACCCGAATATGCCCGCAAATTAACACCCAAAAGATTGAGCTGACTCACTTGTTCAAATTGATAAGTCAGTTGTTCGCTCACTTCTTCTTGAAATGATTTTTGCAGCATTTCACTCAAATATGTAGAGTTTAAATAGAAAAAAAGGTTTGTTTTATCTGTTTGTTGTTCTTCAAAACTCTGATAAGCAACATCATTCACTAAGGTTTGACCAACCATATATTTGTCGATGAAAACTTCAATACCTGCCCGAGAACTACAGAAAACCATGTAATCGCCAGCATAAACAAAATAAGGTTTTTGCATTGCTTTTGCCCTTTCTCCGATAGCTCCTTCGAGTAAATCGTCATTTGCTAACTGCTTGATTTTGAAAGTATTATAATCATAATTTTGCAGCAAACCAACTTTTTCTTCTAAGGCTTGCATTTTTTCCAATGCCTTTTTTTTATCTTGAATTTTAAAAGCCAAATAAATTTCAGACGTTGTTTCTGCGCTGTAAGGTTCCATCATAAAATAAGCGAACTCTTCACCAAGCCACGGCGCAAGGTAATAATTGAACAAATAATTGCCACCGACCAAGCTATTGAAATGTTGGAAATCACCCGTTCCGACCCAAGTCATCATAGCGGTATTTGTTGGCAAAACTTGTGCAATATCTTTTCGATTATGGAACAAATCTTTACTAAGTGCATTGTTAAAAGCATTGTCCCTTGACATCGAAATTCCACCTTTTAAAGCAATGCCTTCTTTTGAAAAAGTAAGACCAGAGCCAAGCCAAGCCATTGATTTTGAGAGGTTTGTGAGTTCTTGCTTTTTATCAGGTGTCAAAAAAGAAGACAACATTTTGGGCATCGCATCTATATTGAAATAAATACTCATATCGTATTTTCCCTTCAAATCGTCGTGTAATTTAGTGAATTTTCGACTGTTGGCGATGCTGTTTTTTTGGTCAATTGCCAAAAGCGCATCTTCTACTAAGGTGGCGTATCGTGCGCCAATAATTAGGTTGTGGTAAGTGCTAAACGAAAAGGCAAAATTATTCCAAAGCATAACATTCAGCACCTCATGTCCTTGAAAATTATACGCTGAAACTTTTACGCCATGTAATTTTTCGAGCAAAGAACGAATATGGATTTTTCGCCACTTACTGTCCACAATATACAGAAAATCAATGCTTTGTGAATTGCTCTCACTTGCGGCTGCCAATAAATTCATATTTTTTGGCAAAATACTTTCGTCAAAAATACGGTGTAGATTGGTCAAATCCGACGCACATTTTTCACTCAAAGTCATTTGTGAAAGCGCATCACGATAAGCTGTAGTGTCCAGTTGCTTCTTACATTGTTGAATATCAGGTATTTCCACAACAATTCCAGCTGATGTAGGAATCGCTTCCGTAGCATCAATGTTCATAAAAGGCAATCGAAAAAAATACAAGGAAAGGAGCAATAGCACAGCCACTGCGCCAACAACATAGCGTTTGTTTTGGCTCAAAAGTTCTCTCATGCTGCAAAGATAAGGATTTTTTTTGTCAGAAAAAAATAGAATTATTTTAGCCCAAACAATCTTTTTATTTTATTTTTGTAACTATTTACCACTTTTGCAGTCTTTTTACCACGGAGAAACGGAGAACACAGAGCTTTGACAAAAAAATTAGCCGAAGGCTAATTTTTTTGCCTCCGTGACCTCTGTTTCTCCGTGGTAAAAATAAAAAATCTTCAATTTTTTTTTCGACGCTAAACAGTCACCTATTTTTTCAGATAAAACGATGGGTTGGAGTTGGCTGCATTCACAATTTCAGTCAAATTGCTAAAAAATGACAAATTTTTGGCAATATTTACTTCTTTTTTTCGACCTTTGTACTATGATTTCAATTAATTTAAAAACAGGTGATGTCAAGCGAGAAAACGAAGTAATCGTTGGCATTGATTTAGGAACGACCAATTCATTGGTTGCGTATATAAAAGATGGCGTAGCCATTGCCATAAAAGACCAATCAGGCAAACATTCCTTAGTGCCTTCAGTGGTGCATTTTGCTCAGAATCAGCAAGTTGTAGTTGGAGATGCGGCTAAAGAAAAGCTCATCAGCGAGCCTGCGAATACGATTTATTCCGTGAAAAGATTGATGGGGAAATCTTACAAAGATGTTCAGCAATCTGAGCAGTATTTTGGCTACCAAATCATTGATGAAGACACGGATAGTTTGGTCAAAATTCGGGTAAAAGATACCTTTTATTCGCCTATAGAGTTGTCGGCTTTGATTTTGACAGAACTGAAAGAACGTGCCGAAATTCACCTTGGACAAGTGATTAGCAAGGCGGTAATTACTGTTCCAGCCTACTTCAACGATGCCCAACGCCAGGCAACTCGTGACGCTGGAAAATTGGCTGGACTTGATGTTTTGCGCATTGTAAATGAGCCAACGGCAGCGAGTTTGGCGTATGGTATTGATAAGTTAGATGCCGAAACGAGTACCATTGCGGTCTATGATTTGGGTGGTGGGACTTTTGATATTTCCATTTTACAAATTCAAGACGGGGTCTTTGAAGTCCTCTCTACAAATGGCGATACATTTCTTGGTGGCGACGATTTTGACCATGCCATTATGAATTTTTTTATAGAAAAAAACAATATTGATAGGGTAGCGTTGCGTGCGGATACATCGTTGGCACAAGCCTTGCGTTTGGAAGCGGAACGTGCAAAAAAACACCTTTCATTTAATGATATTTATATTGGACAAATTGCTGATTATCAATGTACTATAACAAAAAATGAATTTGAAAAAACAATTGAAAAGCTGGTTCAAAAAACAATTGATTGTTGTAAAAATGCCTTGAAAGATGCTGATTTGAGCATTGACAAAATAGACCATATTGTGATGGTTGGTGGCTCAACGAGAGTTCCTTTTGTAAAAGAAAGTGTGAGTCAATTTTTTGGAAAAAAAGTATATGATGACCTTAATCCTGATGAAGTCGTAGCACTTGGTGCAGCGATTCAAGCTGATATTTTGGCAGGAAATCAAAAAGATTTGTTGTTGATAGACATTACGCCTTTGTCTTTGGGCATCGAAACGGTTGGCGGTTTGATGGACGTGATTATTCCTCGAAATTCTAAGATTCCGATCCGAGCAGGTCGTCAATACACAACTTCGGTGGACGGACAAAAGAACTTAAAAATTGCGGTTTATCAAGGTGAACGAGATTTGGTGGAACATAACCGAAAATTAGGCGAATTTATCTTAAAAGACATTCCGCCTATGCCTGCTGGTTTGCCAAAGATTGACATTCACTTTATTTTGAATGCTGACGGAATTTTGAAAGTAAAAGCAAAAGAATTGCGCTCAAATGTTGAAACCGCCATCGAAATCAAGGCAACTTACGGCATCAGCGAAGAAGATATGGGCAGAATGTTGATGGATAGTTTGCTCAATGCCAAAAGCGATCAACACAACAAAGCACTCATCGAAGCTCGAAACGAGGCAAATAATATCCTTTTGTCTTCTGAAAAATTCATCAAACAAAACGAAACGATTTTGTCCGAAGATGAAATTTTAACACTCAAAAAACACCTTGACCAACTCCGAATCTCTGTCGCTGGCGAAGATAAAGACTTGATTAACAAGGAAATGCAAAATTTAAATGAGTTCAGTACGCCTTTGGCGCATCGTGCGTTGGATCACAATATTGGTTTGGCGATAAAGGGGAAAGCGGTGGTGTAATGTTTTATTTTTCCGTAGCGTTGGCATTAATGCCAACGCTACGGAAAAATAAAACCTACAAAAAGCGGCATATTTTCTTTGTGAAAATATGCCGCTTTTTGTAGGTTTTATAATCTATTCTGCCTATATCACCACATTCACCATTCTACCTTTTACAAAAATGATTTTTTTAGGCGTTTTTCCTTCCAAATGTTTTAGTAATTTTTCATTAGAAAGTACGTAGGCTTCAATGTCTGCTTGCGTTGCATCGGCTGCAAAATCTACTACGTCACGGGTTTTTCCATTGATGGCAATCGGATAAGAAACGGTATCAGACACCAAATAATCATTGTTTGCGATTGGATAAGATTGGTGATGAACGCTTGGTTCATTGCCCAAAGTTGCCCAAAGCTCCTCGGCTACGTAAGGTGCAAATGGTGCTATCAAAATAGATAAGTCATTCAAAATCAATCGTTTAGAACAATTTAATTTTTTTAGTTCATTGACACATTTCATAAAATTTGATACGCAAGTGTTCAAAGAAAAACGTTCAATATCACCTGTTACATCTTTGATACATTGGTGTAATGCTTTGAGTTCGTCCTTTGTCGGTTCTTCTTCCGAAACAATCGTTATTCCTTTTTCAACATTGTAAAAAAGACTCCACAATTTTCTCAAAAAGCCAGCTACACCACTAATTCCATTCGTATCCCAAGGTTTTGCTTGTTCAATTGGACCTAAAAACATTTCATACATACGGAAACAATCTGCACCGTATTTGTCCACCATATCGTCAGGATTCACAACGTTGAACTTACTTTTTGACATTTTTTCAACTTCTGCCTTACAAGTTACGTAGTTTTTCCCATTTTCATCTTGCAACCAAGGAATATCATTTTCACCGTCAATTCCATCAAAACGATTGTCACTTTCAATCATTTTATTATAAACACTTTGAAAAAGTCTGTCTTTTTCATCTATCAAACTCACATTTACATGAAATCTACGTCCTGATTTTAGCAATAAAAACAAAGAACGACCTTGAATCATACCTTGATTCACTAATTTTTTTGCAAATTCACGTTCTGGCACTTTTCCCAAATCATATAAAAAGTGATTCCAAAAACGACTGTACAACAAGTGACCCGTAGCGTGTTCTGTTCCGCCAACATACAAATCTACCGCTTTCCAATAGTCAATCGCTTCTTTTGAAGCAAATTCGTTCTCGTTTTGAGCGTCCATATAACGGTACCAATACCAAGAAGAACCCGCCCAACCTGGCATTGTCGAGCGTTCGTATTTCCAGTCTTTTGCTCTGCCCAAAGGTGGTTCGCCCGTTTCGGTTGGCAAATATTTATCTACCTCAGGCAATACCAAAGGCAATTCACTTTCTTGAATCAGATAAGGAATATCTCCTTTGAAAAAAGCAGGAACTGGTTCGCCCCAATAACGCTGACGACTGAAAACGGCATTTCTCAAACGGTATTGAATTTTTCCTTTCCCCAAACCACGCTCTTCCAACCAAGCCGTTAGAGTAGCCGTAGCTTCCTTGTAATTCAGACCATTGATGATACCAGAATTGATGTATTTACCTTCTTTTGTAGCGTCTGCTTGTTGGTCAATGTCTTTTTGAGCATCTAAAATCGGCACAATCGGCAAGCCAAAATGCGTTGCAAAATTCCAATCTCGTTGGTCGCCCGAAGGAACGCCCATCACCGCACCCGTTCCATAATTTGCCAAAACATAATCAGCAATATAAATCGGTACTTTTTCTTCATTAAAAGGATTTATGACATAACTCCCTGTAAATGCGCCACTTACCGTTTTTGCTTCCGACATTCTATCAATCTCAGAACGAGATGCCGCCCATTTTTGATAGGCTTCTACTTCTTCTTTTTGTGCTGCTGTTGTCAAGCTCGCTACCAATTCGTGCTCTGGCGCAAGTACCATAAATGATACACCATAAATGGTATCTACACGGGTAGTGAAAACTTCGATAACAGCCCCACCTAAATCCTCCCCTGATGGGAGGACTTTTTGATTCGAGGTTGAATTAATATTTTGGCTATTTAACAAATCTTCTTCTGGATCTAAACCTTGTGCTACTGCCTCTACGTTAGAAGTCCCTCCTTCGGAGGGATTTAGGGAGGAGAATTTCACACTTGCCCCTTGCGACCTTCCTATCCAATTGCGTTGCTGTTCCTTCAAAGAATCCGACCAATCAACCTCGTTTAACCCGTCAATCAACCTATCTGCATACGCTGTGATGCGCATAGACCACTGTTTCATGCGCTTCTGAACGACAGGATAACCGCCACGCTCCGAAACACCATCTTTGATTTCGTCATTTGCCAAAACCATTCCTAACGCTGGGCAAAAATTAACCATGCTTTCGTTAGGATAGGTCAAACGGTATTTTAAGAGCATCATTTGCTGTGCTTCTTCGTTCATTTCATTCCATTCTGCTGTAGTGAAAATTGGTGTATCTTCGTCACAAACTGCTTGGACATTTTTATTTCCTTCTTTTGAAAAAATACTTGTTAAATCGCTGATAGCCAACGCTTTATTGGCATTTTTATCATAATAATGATTAAACAATTGCATGAAAATCCACTGCGTCCATTTGTAATAGTTTGGCTCAGATGTGCGAACTTCACGGCTCCAATCGTAACTGAAACCAATTTTTTTCAACTGTTTTATATATGTAGCAATGTTTGTTTCAGTCGTAACAGCTGGATGCTGACCTGTCTGAATCGCATACTGTTCTGCGGGCAATCCGAAGCTGTCAAAGCCCATCGGATGCAAAACATTAAAACCTTTTAATTTTTTATAACGGGAAAAAATATCCGAAGCGATGTAACCCAACGGATGCCCTACGTGCAAACCAGCACCCGACGGATATGGAAACATATCCAAAACGTAAAATTTTGGCTTATCTCCGCCATTTTTCACCTTATAAGTATCGTTTTTCTCCCAATACTCATTCCATTTTTGCTCAATATTCCGTGGATTGTATTCCATAAAAGTCAAAATTTTAAAATCAAATTTTAAAATGTAAAAGTTCAAACTACATTCTAAATAAAAGATTTCTTTGAAAAATGGTGCAAAGGTAAGGTTTTTTTATGAAAAAAGCTATATTTTTTACTTGGAAACCCATTTTTTTTGGAAGTAATTGAAGGAATAGTGAAAATATAGAAAAATCATTCTCCTATCCACCATTTTCTGAGCTGTAATTGCGCTGCATTTGGATTTTTCATCAAAGCTAATTTTTGTAAAGAAGGAACGAACTCGATACCAACTTTTGCCATTGTGGTTTTTAACGGTAAAGGTTTCGTTCCTTCTACATAATCTTTGAAAAAAGTACGAATTTCGGGAAAAGTCATTTCTGTAATAACATCAAAAAATTCATCATCTTTGAAGGATTTGTCTTTTCCATAACGAGCCATGAGCTGTTGCATCAGTTCTTGCGTACCGATTTTACCCATCGAGTGTTCTCGCAATTCTATGTCCAAACAAAGATTGACCAATGCTCCTTTGAGGTAAAAATTATAATATTGATCTTGGCGTTGCATCGCATTTTTGCTCATATCCACCAAAGAAAGTGACGCATCAAAACTTTTCATTTCCTGCGTTTTTTTCGTAATTACATCTAACAAATCATCTATTGTTTTGGCTTTTTGCTTTGTTGCGGAATGGAAAGTTTGATATTCTGTCATGCCTTCATAAAACCAAAGGTGTTTTGAAAAAGTCGGATTCCGAAAATTGTAGTTCTGAATTTCTTCCGAATGAATGTTGAGCGGTGTGAGCGTATGAAAAAACTCATGCGCTGCTATATCGCCTACAAAACCATCTAAATCTTCTAATTTAAATGAATTAAAAAGGCAAATTGTTGATTGACAATGCTCCAAACCATCGCCAATATAATTGCCTTTTATGTCGTTTTTTTCATGATAAACCAAAAAAACGTATTTTTCAACAGGTAATTTTTCCGCCTAAATAATCTTTTTGATAGGTCAATATTTTTTCTAAAAAAGTTGCTAAAGGTTTGGCGTATTTTTCCTGATTTTTGGCATAAAGCGCAACCAAGACTCCGGTATTTCCAACTTTTAACCAAGCGGTATCGGGCTGACTGTACATTAGCGGTGCATCTACTAAATCATTGTAATTCAAGGCATTAACTTGTTCTACATTTTCAGAAATAGGTTTTGGACTGAGAAATGAAGCACCATAAAATCCTTTTGGCTTGGTAAAATTTACTTCAAAAGGCACTTTTTCAAAACCTTCAAAATAACCTACAAAAGTGTTGTAATTTAATACAAAAACTTTATCCACTTCGTAAGAACTTCCTGCTGAACGATAAAAACCATTTGCGCCATTCTTAAAATCGTCCCAAGTGTCTTTTACATTGTAGGTGATTTTTGCAAGGGAATAAGCGTTGTTTATCTCCCAAGTATTGACATCTGATTTTTTTGTTTCGAGCAAATTGCCACTGCTATCAAAGGCTTGAAAATCAAAGACATACTGACCAAAATCCATTGCACCATAAATCCCAGGCACTATTTTCGGCACAACAAAAGAGAGCTTCGATTGCGCTAATTTGGGTACATCTAAATGCACTCGTAGCACGTCGTCTTTGGTATTGGTCAAATCAACGGAATAGCGATATTTTTTTGAAATTTCGCTTGTTTTTGACATGTTTTGAGTTGTTTTGCAAGCAAAAAATAATAAAAAGGTAGAGAGGTAAAAAAAATATTTCATTGTAAAAAATTATTTTTCAAAAAAAGGCAACAAAGGTTCTGTCAAAAAAGAAGGTGAAATGACCGTTTTATTCGTTTTCATATCTACAAAACAAAGTCGGACAGAACCACCATTGACCAATTTATTTTTTTCATTAAAAATCTCTACATAAAAGGTGATAAATTGCTCAGGTAATTGGCGAATCGTCGTCCGAATCGTTAGTAATTCGTCGTAATGTGCAGGACGAACATAGCGAGTTTGCATCGACACAACAGGCATCATCACACCAATTTTTTCTTCCAAATCCTTATAGCGTAACCCGAGTGAACGCATCGTTTCGACCCGTCCGATTTCGTAATAAAGGGCATAATTGCCATAATAAAGGTAGCCCATTTGGTCAGTTTCGCCATAACGAACCCGAACTTGTGTATCAAAAGTGTACATACAAAGGTTTTTTTATTTTTTAAGGTAAAAAGAAAATATGAGGCGATAAGCCGATTAAATACAATTGTCGATAATTTTGTAACTATTTACCACTTTTGCAATTTTTTACCACGGAGAAACGGAGAACACAGAGTGTGACAAAAAAATTAGCCTTCGGCTAATTTTTTTGCCTCCGTGACCTCTGTTTCTCCGTGGTAAAAA
>JAYWHK010000341.1:0-5677 GCA_043777755.1 Saprospiraceae bacterium | reverse complement strand
TTTTTTATTTTTATAAAAATTATAAAAAAATTATAAAATTTTAGTGTCAAAAAAAATTATGCCTAAAATTTCAAAAACTGGAACATCGAGTTTATACAAACTGAAAACGAATTAGGCGAAGTGCTGTATAAAAAGCCAATAGACTTTGTTTATAACATATTAGAATTGTCAAGCATTGATTTTGTAAATACACAAAAAGGAATTTTATTTTTTTGTAATAATAATTATGGAACTTCAATAACAGCATACAGCACTATTGACAGTGGCACTACTTGGAAACAATCCAATGTAGGAGGTTCGGGAGGAACAAGTCCTTTTGAAATTGTGAGAATAAACGAAGATGTAGTTTTGGTTTATTTTAAAAAACGGTTCCATGATAACCAAAATAGTTTTTACATCACTCGTGATGGTGGTATGAATTGGGAAAGAAAAATAATAAACCCAAACAGTAAAGAAAAAGGTTTTTGTAATACTATGAAAATAGATTTTGATACAAAAGGAAAAATAATTGTTTTATGTACCTACAAAAATGATAAAGGGGAAGATATTGGTACACAAAAATTTATCTCCACCGATTTTGGTAAAACTTTTAAATAAATGAAAATGAAAAATCTAATAACTTTTATTCTCTGCCTAATGACAATCAATGCAGTAGCACAAACAAACGACATAAAAAGAGCGTTTGAAATTAAAAATAATTTGTTGGAAGCGACGGTTTTAGCGTATCAAGAATTACCAAATAAAGACAGGGTCTTTTTGTGCGCTCATATAGATACGCTATCATATAGATACAATTATTATGTTCAATGCGAAAATAGCAAGGGCGAATTGATTTATAAATCTAATTTTACAAATCGGATAAACACACCTTGTGGAGGACCTCTTGGAGGTCTTATTGATTTTGCAACCACTCAAAAAGGAATAATTATTTTATTTGGCGGAGGTTGCTATTCCGTTCCATTTTCTGTTAATTCTACCAGTGATGGTGGGAACACTTGGAAACAAAATAATTTAGGACACTCACCTTTTTTGCCTCAAATAATCAGCCCTATTCGCAGATTAAATGAAAATGTAATACTCTTTTATTATAATCATATTCGGGAAAATCCTCAAATTTATATCACTTATGATGGCGGCACAACTTGGGAAATAAAAACCCTAAATACAACGATTAAAGAACCAATAAATATAGGCATAATGAAAATAAACTGCACTAAAAAAGGAAAAATTACCGTTAGTTGCAAATACACCAATAATGAAAATAAAGATATTGGTACACAAAAATTCATCTCCAAAGATTTTGGTAAAACTTTTAAATAAAATCAGACCTCATTTTAATCAAACCTCGTAGGTTTTGAAAATCTACGAGGTTTGAAGCCAATACAACAACAAATTTTTAAAAAAATGAAAAAAATAATCCTATTTCTCTTTTTTTGCCTAAAAATAATGATGTGTATGGCACAACTGCCAAGCATCATAGACGACGATTACGTTATTCGCAAATCTATGTCGCCTTTGACCTTCAACAAAACGTACGTGGACAAAGATGCAATCCTTTCTATTGAGCCAGGGGTAGTCTTGGAAGGCAACAAATTAGAGATTGACGGTACGCTGATTTTGATTGGCAAAGAAAAAGACAGCATTAAGATAAAAATAAAACACTTGCAAAGCAATGATAAAATTGTGGCAAAATATTGCATTTTTGACCATACAAAACTTGATGTTCGTGGTTTTGAAAAGGGCTCGGGCGAGTTTAAAAACTGTATTTTTAGCAATAGTCAATTTGATAATAGTTGCAAAACGCTTACTTGTGACGACAATTTATTTCTAAAAACAAACGTAGCAAGCCGCAATGGAATGGCAACCTACAAGGATAATTTTTTTAATCATTCAGCATTTTATATCAAAGAGTTTGGCGCAGCCACGATTGAACGTAATCAATTTCGGAATGTTTCTTACAACACTATTTATATCGACCGAGGAAGTGTCGCAGGGGCAATCATTACAATCCGAAACAATCACTTTGAGTTGGATAGCCTTTTTAAAAACAATCACAATCATTGCATTGCTATTCAAGCAGAATTTGCCTACGCTTCGGAGAGAACGGTGGTGATAGAAAACAATATCATCAAAAATTACAACAAAGCATTTGCCTTAGAATTGAATTATAATGGTACTTATGTGATTGAAAAATCGCATTTTGTCGTTACCAAAAATCAAGTGGAAGGCTGCGACATACTTTTAAGTATAGACCCTGATCTTGGTTGTAGATTGGGCGATTTTGTAGTGAAAAACAATCGTTTTTCTAACTTTTAAACGGCATTTATAGAAGTTGGCAACGATGCGAAATCAGATAAAAAGGCTTTTTTAGGCTATCGCATCAACAAAAACAAATACGATATTCCACTGTCCGAACTCCTAAAACGCATTGATGATTTTACGGGCGATTATGAAAAATGGGTGCGGTTTGAGGTGGAAAATTTTTAAAATCGGCAAACCTCGTAGGTTTTAAAAACCTACGAGGTTTTAATAACAAAAAATAACATATCGTTGGTTTCATAGTTTTGTTTTCAAAAAAAACGGTCGAATTTTAACCAATCATCAAAGCCATAAAAATATTGGTCTAAAATGGTATATTTATGATGAAATATGGAAGTCAAAAGATTTTGGAAAAACGTTTAAAGTCGTAAAATCAACGTTAGTATCAAATTTAAATAAAATAAAAAAAAGATGAAAAATACAATACTTTTTTCGTTCCTTCTTGCCCTTGCTATCGGTTCGGCAAAAGCGCAAACGGTTGTCAATAGTATGTATTGACAAATCTTAGGGCTGCACAACCCAATCTATCTACGACACAGCAAAAAGGCAGAACGGAGGTTTTACATTTGCTCCAACAATACATTACCCTTGCAGAGTACCCTTCCAATCGGAAATATATGGGTCAAACTCGCCCTTGTTTTATAGATACCGTTTCGGGCAATATCTGTGCGGTAGGCTATCTTATTGCCCAAACCGAAGGTATAGAATTAGCTCAAAAAATAAACAAAAAATACCAATACGAGTATATAAAAAATATGAAATTGCCCGAAGTAGAGGCATGGACACAAAAATACGGAATGAGTATAGACGATTGTGCCATGATACAACCCAGCTATCCCAAACCACCACCTTTAACGCCTGCACAAATAGAAGCATTAAAAAAACTAAAAAAAGAGCAAAAAAGACAAGAAAAAATTAGATTAAAAAAGCAAAGAAAACGAGAAATAAAAGAAAACGCATTGAAGCAAAAACTAACAGATGTACTAACAGATAAAACTTTCTATTTTATTATTTTGAATAATGAATGTTACAATACGTCAAACGAAATTTGTACTTATACACTCAAAAAATATCAATTTTCGGGTACAGATTACATCATATCGCAAGCATTTACAGGTAAAAATAATGCTAAAAATAAATTTTATGCCATTGACGACCCAAATTTCAAAGGCACGCTTTACGATGAAATACCGCTGTACTCTTTTCCCGAAGGTTATCGTTACAAATACAAGCAGTTATTGTTTTGTAAAGAAAACGATACCGCCCCAACGGTGTATCTTCAACAAGATTATTTTGTATTCAAAGACAACCAATGGCAATGGATGATATGGTTTGTTCAAAACAAAGAAGCCATAAAAATAACAACACAGCACATTGTAAAAGTATATATAGAAAATAATTCGCCAACAATTACCAATGCCGACGGTTCGCCAAACCTTCAAACTTGGAAAATTGTAAAAACCACTTATGAATAATTTTAACGTTTTTCAAACTTCGTAGGTCTTGATGACCTACGAGGTTTGAAAAATAAAATATTTAAAAATGACAAAAAATATTCTCCTTTGCTTTCTTCTTTACATTCCTGCTGCGATAGTGGCTTTTTTTCTACATCTTGCATTCTAATAAGCAATTATTCAAAGAATAAGCTATTTTTATAGAAAACACAACTTTTTATTTAAAAAATCGTAAAAAATTATAATATTCAATATTTATGCAAAATAAAACAAAAATAACTGCCAACGAAATCTATGATTTATTGGTTAATGAGTTCAAAATAAAGGAAAAAATTGGAAGTGTAGAAATTACTTTAGGTGGAATTTCGGCAAAATATAATGGGAGAGATTAAACGAACTCTAATTCATAATAATTTTGGATTTCAAAGGCTTTTTCTACGGCAATCGCCTCCAAAATCCGTTCTGCAATTGCCTTAATCACTGGAACGACCACTGTGTTTCCCAGCAAATCAAAAGCGAAAGTTTCTTTGACAGGAATTTCATAGTTTTCAGGATAACCAAACAAGCGCAAACCTTCTCGAATCGTCAATTTTCGCACACCTTTTCCGTCTGGAACAACTATTTTTACCATATCTGTGGCGACCAAAGTAGGCGCAATTTCATTCGGATGTAAGATTTTATTAATTTCAAAACTTAGTTTTCCAGTAACAATATTGTAGCCTTTTGGCTTCGTTTCGTCGTAAATACGAGAAGTTACCAAGCCATTTTCTGTTGCTTCGGTTGTTAATTTCTTTGGATGTTCAAATTTTATATAGCCTTTTTGAGCCAAATCGTCCAACATTTCTTCCAAATTAACTTGTTCAAAAAGATTATTGACAGGATAAAAAGATTGAATTTGAGTCAAAGTCAGCGGCATTCCGTCCATCCAATCAATGCCGATTTCTGCCGCCCATTGTTTTTTTCTTCGTTCTTTAAAAAGACGATTTAAGAGTTTAATTTGCGCTTCTGAACATTCACCTTTTATACCAATATCCCAACTGTGAATGTTGTTATCGCCACCTCGTTTGTCCTTGATAGATTTTCCATACAATTCTTCTAAAGTAAAGATAGACAGCAACTTACGTGTAAAATTAGTGTCCATTGTCGGTTTTCCTTTTTCCAAAATATCTTTCAAAACATTATACTTTTGTTCAAAACCATTTAGAGAAATTTTATGGTTTTTTGTACCAACTATAAAGATACGCTTTCGAGATTGCGGCACACCCAAATACACGGAATCCAATACTTTCCAAGATACTTGATAGCCTAAAACATCGCTCAATTTATATAGAATCGTTTGTAAGGTTCGCCCGATTTCGTCATGCTTATTTTCCAAATCGTGTTTTACCAAACCTTCCACATTTTCTAAAATAAAACCTTGTGGCTGTTTCGCTTCAATAATTCTTTCGATTTCAAAAAACAAAGTTCCTCGTGTATCTGCAAAACCTTGTCGTTTTCCTCCTGCGCTGAACGGCTGACAAGGGAAACCGCCAAACAGAAAATCAAAATCAGGAATATCTTCATTTTTCACTTGAAAAATATCGCCAACAAAATTTTCATGATGATGATTGTGTTTCAAAGTCTGCACTGCGTAAGGCTTTATTTCGGAAGTCAAAACACATTCCGTTTCGATGCCGATTTCATGACAGGCTTGTTCAAAACCAAGTCGAATTCCACCCAATCCAGCAAATAAATCTATAAATTTCACTGTATTATTGCTCATAATTTAGTTATTGTCAAGTTTAAAAGTCCCTCTTTCGGAGGGATTTAGGGCAATGTCATTAAGCTAAGGGAATCTGAATCTATATTTTATAAATAATTGATTTTCAATATTTTAAATATTTTATAAATCTTCAAAATACTGT
>JAYWHK010000340.1:0-16119 GCA_043777755.1 Saprospiraceae bacterium | reverse complement strand
AAATTTTGAAAATACAGAACTTTACTATTCCCATTAAGGGTATGATTAGCTTGCATAGTTAAATCCGAGTTTGATATATTCAACCCCAAACTATCCTTGTCTAAAAATTTCACCTTTCCTAAGCTATCTTCTATAATCATCAACTTACCTGTATTATTCACCCCATATTGATTGAATATAAACGCATCTTTATTGACCTCAAATGTTTTAAAACCAAGAAAAATATTCCCGTATGCCTGCATTTTTGCTGCACCACCCGAAGATGACAAAGAACCAGTACTGTTAGTCCCTACATTATGTGAATACATAAATGCAGCATTTGTCAAAGCAATACCGTAATTTTCTATGCCATCCGTTTTCAATATACTCAAATCATTAAGCCCAAAATCGTGCGTTCTATCACCCGTTGCCGTCAAATCAGCGTTAGCAAAATTCTGTCCACCTATACCGCTCAGTGCATTTACTACAGCTGCCGTTGTTGGAACGCCATCGTGCGAAGGCAAAGCCAGTGTGGTGTCAATCTGTTTAATCGTTGTGCCGCCAACTTTAAGTTTATCTTTCGCAATAAGAACATTAGCGGAAGTAGTTGTTTTTTGAGCAAAAACAAAAGAAACTGCAAAAAGCAGTACAAAAAATAAAACAATTTTTTTCATCGGGTATAAATTTTTGCTTGTACATCTATAGTAGATGTGATGTTTATAGAATCGACAATATTCATGTAGGTATCTACTCGAAATGCCGTTGTTTCGCTAATTTGTTCACTAATCAAAACATTGCCGTTGTAAATTATTTCAATATCAGTCGTTGCATTCGCTTCTACAACAACAAGTTCCAATAGCTTACCAATACCAATCGTTACTGTAATTGCTTGAAAAACAGTCGTTTGTATCGGCAATAAAGCATTAGTAATATTAGTGATTTGATTTTGAGTAACAAAATTTTGCAAAGTCGTACTAAGATTCGTAATATTACCCATCGGAATATTCTCCGACTTGTGCCAGTAGCTATCAATCCAGCTATGATATTGTGTTTCAAGAGGTTTTAAACCCGACTTAAACCATTGCTTAAGCTGTGCAATACTCGTAATCATATCAATATTCTTTGTAAAAACGCAACCACCGTGAATGGCGGACGGTTCTCGTGTGCATAATCAGCCCCTTCGTAAGGAACAAGCATTGGCGTTGCATGAAGGTCTGGCTCAAAACCAGCACCTGTTGCATCATCGCTCGCAACAGTAACATCTTCTCCTGTTATTGACCTGCGCATCAATCCATAATCACCTGCATTTGCTTCTTGGTATTTATTACCCGTTGGGTCACCAGCTTCTTGATGATTATGTCGTGGCATCTCGTCAATGGTCAGCTTGTGGGCTTTTTCACCGCCCCAATCGCCTATATTGTTATATAAACTATCCCAAATTCCATTGCTTGGGTCATTTACACGCTCATCATAACCCATAACGGTACGACCACGCATATCAGGTGTTCCGTTTTGACCATTACACATCGCCCAACCCTTCATCGAAAACACACCTAAACCTGTATTGTCAAATTGGTCACTCAACACAGCTCGCATCACCATTTCACCAATTGGCGTAGTGTTTCGCTTAAAAACATCTACCAAATATTGGGACGTGTAAGGCTCAAAACCAATATCACTTGGAGAAGCAACAGCGTTACTCCACTTGCCATCAAGCCCAATATAAACGGGATAAGCACCCTGATAACTTGGCATAACAAAAAATGAATCTTCTACTTTCACCACACCACTACCAATAGTAATTAGATTATTATTTACACTAACAACCGAACAGCCCGAGATAATTACACCTGATTCAAACAAGCAAAGCGATAGCTTTTCTTGCAACCCAAACAAACTTTGTACTCTTTTTAAAGAGCCAAATGCGTAAGAAATTGCGCCAGCTCCAAATTTTAAAACACGTTTAAAATAGCGTGGAACAGACTGACCATTGGCATTATTTAAAGACGTAACGGTTTCTTCAATAACAAAATCCGAGGACTTCAATCCTCCTTGAAAAAAGAATAGTTCGTTATTAAACAATACCCAACCATCACTCACTGTTGTTCCATTATCATCTAATCCCATCAAAATTACATTGTTCTGTCCTGCCAGCTTCGCCAATGCCGACAAACCCTGGATATAAGAATTTTGCATAAATTCAAGTCCTTCGGCTTCTAATGGAAAACCGTTTGGCTGTGTAAAATCAATTCTATTCATATATAGACAATGGTAAATCGTTTGCTCGGCAAACGGTACTGATTGACAAAATTAATAATCTCTTGCTCTAAATATTGCAATGCAAAAGGTACGTGTACCTCAAAATCGTAAAGCGTTCCACCCAAATACGTAGGCAAATAAAGCGGTTTATTTTCTGAGTGCAGATAAACATATTTTGTTGTAAAAAGCGTTGCATCTAATATTTTGATACGTTGCAATTGTATATCAAAACTTTGATTTAGTCCCCAACGCAACTTGCGCACCTGTCCATTTACCTTTACTTCAAAATCCACTTTTCGTTTATATTGCATAAAAAACGTATGCAAATAAGCAATTGGAAAAATTAAAGCCTGCAACAAACCCTTCATTTTGATTTGGTCACAAAATGACCAAATCAAAAATTTTAACAACTTATAGTATTTCAAATTGTATTTAAACATCGTAAGCAATATAGTTGATAACTAAACTTTGTGCGTCATACAGTTTCATATATCCTGCATAAGTCTTGTAATAAGCATCTATCGAAACAAGTTGAATACTTGAACCTTTTGATGCAACGCAATAGCGAATTACTGGTGTCACCACGCCTGGCACTAATTGAATCGCATCTACCAACGCTGATTTTAAAAAGATACCATTAAATGGCAGCAAACTCAAAAAATCTTTCACCGCTGTTTCTATTGGTGTAGCGTTTGAACCATCTAACAAAGCTCCATTATCCGCCATAACAGATGGGTCGTAATACACATCTATTTCCGCTTGTAATATATCTGCTTCGGCACTGATAATATTCGTTTTTACGCCAGCATCTTTTATATCCTGTATGTAATCAAAAAATGCCGCAAACTCTGTACTGTTCAATGGAACGGGGTCGTCGCCATCTAACTTAGCAACTTTAATAGTCAAAATCGTATTTTCTTCAACCGCAGCGGCTCTTTTGATTATCTTCTGAACCTCTACTTGCACGGGCGTAAGACCCGTATTATCATAGTCGTCATCACCAATATTAAGCGTTCCGCCAAGCTGAAAGCTCAATGCCTTTTGTTGATACCAAAGCCGAGTATGCGGCTTCATTGCAGCTAAAAGTGCTGCCATATCCGTTTTGTGGTTATCGTAAATAACCTCCAACGAAACAATCGCAAACGCAACGCAATAGACTATTTTACTCCAAATACTCACGGAGCTGGCGTTTGCCAGTAAAGGCTGCAACGCTGCATCTTGTGCCATTTGTGACTTGATTTGAGCCACTACCTGTGCTATTGTTCTTGCCATATTATAGTACTTCTAAATCAATTTCTATTGTGTCGTAATCAATTCCATCTTGCGAAGGCAATATATTTACTGCTGGATAATAGTTTTCTTGTGCAAATATTTGTGCAATCGCTACATTATATTCGATTGGTAATAACAAAACCTGTCCAGCCACCAAATCGTCAGTTATGCTCAATCCGTTCAATACTGCCAAGGCAAAAACCGCCTCGGCACTGCCACAATATTGTATGGCAATATCCATCAAACTTTGATGTACTTGTACTGTTGCTTTTTTCATAAATTACCATGTTTTCCACCACCTTGGCAAGTCCTCCCTTTTAGCTGGGGCTATAGATAGCTTCTGTTACCAAGCAGCCTTTTTCAAATTTTACGCCCAGCACTGTCATACCATCAGCTTCAAAATTTCTTTTTATTTCAGCGACCAAATCGCCCTGAGCGAAATCCTCCAAAAGCCAATTGTTTATTCCTACACCAATCGTTGGAAACTGTCGATTTTCGCCTTTTTCCAACAATAATATACATTGTTGATGCTGACGTGTTGATTCGCCTATGACCAAATCGCCATCTACTATTTGCAAATCAAAGTTTTCATCTAACAATAAATCCTGTCGCATATTATTTCAAAAGTAGGTTTAAACGGCTTTTAATCGCCACAAATGCAGCATTATTTAGAGGTGGAGAACTTGGCGTTGCTGGTGCAGCACAGGTGACCGTCAATAGCTGTATCTGCTGTATCAAGTCATTCAATATTTTTTTTAAGTCTTCACCACCTTTTTTTATCAAAAAGCCCTGATTATCAATCTCGTAACTTACGCTATCAATTTCAACGCTCAATTTTTTTACTTTTGTAAAAGACAAAACACAATACTCCGTATCGCTTTGTCCTATCGCACCAATCAGCACCTGACTACCCATTTCTGGCACAATCAACAGCCCTTTGTTTGCGCTTGATGCTCGAAGTCGAACATCAAATATTTCATGCTCACCGACTATATCCTCCACATCGCACGTTTGCGCAGCTTCATCAATAGCCGTTACTTTCGCCAGTACCAAGGTTACTTTTGTTCTCCTCTTTAGATACTCGCTCAGCGCATCATGTATTTCATTTGTCAAATCCATGTTTATACTTTTAGCCCAATTTCTACTTTTCTCCTCGCACCAGAAGTGCCATAAGTGATAGTTACTTTATCAACAATGTATTTTCCACTTTTCTCAGGAAAATCCTCATTGATAATATTTGCTACATTACCTCGTTCAACGACTGGTATTAAAAAAGAATCCAAACTCCCTTTGTACCCAGTGTAGCGATATTTGAGTGATTCTTGCTTCGCTCGTTGCTCCAAGTCCTTTATGTTACTCAGATTATAAACAAAAATCGTTTTCAATTCACCTTCGTGATTTTCCTTCTCAGGATAAAAACGAGTGATTTTCGTATTGTCTTTCCTGATGTGAACCGCTTTGATGCGCACCTTTACATCGTCTTCTTCTTGCCATTCCAAGCTGTCACCGATTACATTTCCTTTTTTCCCAATCACATATTTCACCTCTTTTTGGTCATTGTGATAAGCCAATGCAGCGTGTAATACTTTTGGCGAAATAAAATAAATCAGCAAGCCAAATTCTTCTTTTAACTTTTGCAAAGCATAGGCAGCACTGGTATCTCTAAAATAAAAAACATCAAACGTAACGTTTGGTATTTTTTCTGAAATCTTGATACCTGTACCTTCTACGATGTAATCCAGTAGCGTTTTTAGCGTGACCTTCTTAAAAGCCTTTTTCAAATTCTTTCTCCGAAGCAAATAAACAGCATCTTCGCAAACAATCTCAACGGGAGTACCAGGTTTAATTGATTTTACAAAACCGACAAATTCAGTCCGCAATCGTCCATCATAACCCAATTTAACCACCACTTCATCACCAACTTTGAAATACTTGGCAGTTTCCACTGCCGTCACAAATTTTCCAGCTCGCACCAATCGTGCAGTCGCTGGCATCTTTATTTTGCAAGTATCCTCAATCAGTTTTGCGGAACTTTCTATCTCCACCTCAGCCACTCGCTTAAACAGATTACCGTTTATCGCAATCTCCGCTGTCAATACCTTATATGCCATAACACAAATATTAAAGTTCCCTTTGGGGATTTAGGGGAGTTCCAAATCAAAATCCTCATCACTCACACAAACAAATTCATAAGCCTGTGCGTGTTGAATACCGACCATATCAGGCAATTTGAACTCTTTAATCACTATCCGTTCAATACCCAAAAGCGAAGTTATTGCACACTCAATTTTCAACGCTTCATTGCGCAAAAACAAGTCATGCAACCCCTTTATCATATCCTCAGGATAGATTTTTTTGCTCTGAAAATTCAAGGCAATGCCCCGAATTACCACCTCATAGTCATCTATACTAATCAGCTCTTTTACTGTACCTCGTCTGCCTTGTCCTGCCAGTGCCGTTTCTACTATCGTCTTTTTTGCGACAATCTCCACGCTCGGCTCATTCGGCATCATTACACCACCAATACGCATCGGCATGAAAAGTGTCCTACCCAAAGGACTATTAGCCAACAGCGAATTTCGCATCTGAAAAAAAGCATCGCCTTCTTTCAATGGCAAATCCCTTACACTTTCATAAGGTCGTACTTCTTGTACCTGCGACACAACCAACTCTCCAGCATTGAATTGTTCGCCACGCTCCAAACCAAATGCCCGAGCGTAAAGGCTCTTTATATCAAATTCAAATTGTGCCATATTTCATTAGTAGGGGCAAACCCTTGCGGTTGCCCGATTTACGTTTGCAAGTCCTCCCTTTTGGGGAGGATTTAGGTGGGGACTTACTGCACCTGATTTGCACTATTCAACAACTGCAATAATTCCCTTCTTACCATTTCGCCTGCTTCGCCTGCACCTTCTTTCATATTAATCGTATGTATGTCAATGCGCTCACCTACCTTTACATTGTTAAATGTAATTATTCTCGTCTGCCGTCCGCCTCCAGTAATATTATTTATGCCGTTTTGCAATTTATCATCAGGCTTGCCTGAATCCTTCGTAGCATCTACCTTTGCGAATGTTTTCAGCATCAATGGTACTTTGTTTTTATAGCCCATGTCATGGGCTTTCATCCATTGTTGATGAGATTGCATATTTTCAGATGTTCCAACAGTTTGTTTATTCATTAAAGCATAAGCGTCTGTCAAGCCCAACACAGCCTTTGTTGTATCATTAATCACTGGTATTGTTTCACCAAACTTCTCCACCATCATGGTAGTATCCCAGCCTTTGTTAAATGCCGTAGTCATGCCAGTCATGTCTGAAATAGCATCACCGACCCAAGTAAATAAACGCAATAGTTTTAAAAATCGTGAAGAAATATAATCAGCAACATCTCCAAATTTTGTTAAAAGAAGAATCAGTGGAGAAGCACGAGTATAAGCATTCCAAAGCCATTTTCCAAAATACATAAGTTCATTGCCTACATATTTCAATACCTCCCATACTCCACTAAGCGTAGCTCTAAACTCCTTAGAATTATTATATGCGTACCAAATCGCACCGCCCAATGCCACAATACCAACTGTTATCCATGTTACAGGATTTTCCAACATTGCAATTGTCATACTCCAAATACTACTTGTCAGACCAATATTTGCAATACTTTGAGCCAAGGTTAATTTACCTAAACCTGCAAATTTAGTTCCTAACATCGCTGTCCGCCATGCAGCAATTGCAGCAATAGTATTATACGCCTTCAATCCCAGCACCACGCTACCAATACCAAAAGCCCATTTCTCCATCAAATCCAAATGCGTTCCTATCCAGTGCGCAGCAGGTATCAAATAATCTTGCATAAAAGACACCACGGGCGGCAATAGTCGCTCTCCAAACGTAATACTCAGTTCAGCAATAGAAGTATTAAAGCGGTTAAAATTCGCCTGTGCGCTATTCACTGCACCAGGAAGTGCATCTTGAAACGTATTTTTCAACTCTGCCGAAAACTTAGGTAAAAAATCTTTTGCCAAAAGTTTTCCATCTTCCACCATTTTATTAAAAGTAGGAATCGTCATACCCATTGCCCGTGCTGCCACTGCTGCCGCACCTGGCAAAGCATCACCCAACTGACCTTTCAGCTCCTCCATACTTACTGTGCCTTTACTTGCCATTTGCCCTAACGCCAAAAAAGCATTTTGGGTCTTATCTGCACTCACACCAAGCACCGTTGTCGCCATAGCGGTATTTTCAAACATATCCCTTGCAAACTGCTGACTCAATCCAGTACCATAAATAGAAGCGTCCAACACTTTAAACCCTTCCATACTTTCCTTCATCGGCAATCCCATATCCTCAATTGTCGTTTTCAAAAACGCCATATTCTTAGCACCTTCCGCTGCATTACCCGAAGCAAAATCAATCGCTCGGCTTGCGCCTTGCATCGCCATTGCATCGTGCATACTCTTTGTTGCCAAAGACACAGCACCAACCGTACCAATCAAATTACCAAACGAACTACCCAAACCTGACACCGCAGCACTACCACGGTTAGCCATATTCGTAATAGCGTTAGAGGTTTGGTGCGTATTGCGCTCAATAATGTCCAGCGTTCTATTGATTTTATCCAAAGAAGCCAACAACCTGTTCAAAGGACTATCTCCGATAATCCCTACATTTATCTGATATGTAAAACCTGGATTCATTCTGCAAAACAGTAGGGGCGTACCCTTGCGGTCGCCCAATTACTGGGCTTCCTGTTTTCTAATATACTCCAAATGATGTATCGCTTCCGCCCATTCATCATCTGAAAGATTGTTTAATTGCTCACTTGTATAGTTCAAATAATAACGAAGCATATCATTGTATAAACCAAGCCAGTTGGTCACTTCGCCCTTATTTGAACTTATAAGTTTTTTAGTTCCACCGTCTTTTTACCTACGATGTCATCTATTTTTTCCATCACTGAGTACATAAATGCCGTATCTTCTTTCAATTCCGCATCACCATCTACCCAGCAATTTTCCAACAAAATATCCACCATCGCCAAAGGGTCACGGCTCTTAGAAAGCATCAAAGAAAGCAACGCACGGTTAGGCTTTTTTACAATACAAGACTTTGTACCACTTGTCAAAAGCATCAAACCGTCAGGGTTTTTAGCCTTATATTCATTAATTTGTTCGCTTGAAAAATTCATAATTCAAAAAAAATTTAACCTTTTAAAAGGCATTTAAACAAAATTAAAAAAGAGGTCGGGCAACTCTTTTGCTGCCCGACACAACAACAAATTATAATCCCATGAACATAAAAACATTTGTAGGGGCGTACCCTTGCGGTCGCCCAAAACTCTACGCTCTATTGTACTCAATATCCAAGCACAAAAATTTCAAAGAAATTTCCATAAACTTGTCACCTTGGTCAAAGCCTTTTTCAAATTCCTCAAACTCAGCACCTTTGATGATGTCATTGACGGTTTTCACACCGTCCTGATACGTTACAATAATATCAAACGAGATGTCCGTAATTTTCAGCGTAGGGTCTTTCAACTTCACCGCTGCAATCAACGCTTCCAGTTCCCACTGCAACAATTTGATTTCACCGCCACAACTCTCGTTGCCGCTTTGAATACCGATTGCCTTATTGCCACGACCGTGAAGCAATTCCTTCTCCGTCTTGACATTATATTTGATACCACGCAAACCAGTAAGGCTCTTACCTGCAATACGCACGGTCACGTGTCTATATTCAAATTCTCTTGCCATTTTATTTTATGATTTTTGTAGGGGCGTACCCTTGCGGTCGCCCAACATTAGCGTACCAACATTAGCGTACCCTTGCGGTCGCCCTATGATAAATTCGCTTTAAAACCCAAATCAACACAAATTTCTCTTAATGTTCCCAAAGGCTGCACTCGCAGTTGTACGCAGACTTTACCTGTTGCTTGAACATCTTGATTATGATCTACAAACGCATCTACGCCACTTATTTCACCTTCCGCAGTCATTAAAGTGTTGATGGCATTTTCGATGATGCCTTCAAACTCCTTCGCTTGACCAACTGAAATCTTACCATTTGTATCGAGATCAACATTATCAAGCAACTCATTTACGTAAGTATCATACGCAATCGAAATCACCTTATCCAAGGTACGACCATTTGCCAAAAAGCAAAAATCATCAGTAGGCAATGCTGCCATTCTGTCATCATTGAAATAATAACCAGCTCTACGCAAGTGCGATGTAAGTGTAATATATCCCTTATTGTGCAATGCAGTACTGATTGCAAAGGTAGGTTTTGAATTGCCAATAAAAGCAGTGCTAATAGGCAGCGCACCATCTTTGACACGTCCAATATTTCGCTGCACTTGAATTTTCGCCACTTTTCCAAGCAATAAGCCCATGCTATTATGCCCTGTCGCTACACCACCGATAAGCACACCTACACGATTATTCGTATAAGTTGTCAAGTCATTTAGGTTCGCAGCCACATTGTTGTAGCTATAACCATCAAGCAAAATGCGCACAGGTTGAAACAAGGCAGCATAAGCGGCGCCAAGATTGTGAGCGTTAGTAATCGCTGCATATACATCAACATCTAAACCACTCGAAATTGTGCCAACATAACCCGATGCTGGATTGCGCACCACGCCCAAAACTTTAATAGTGCCTTGTGCATCGTCCAACAACTTCTTAGCATAGACATTGCCTACATCACACATCGTAGCAAGATTTACTGCTTGCGAAACCAGCATTACCCAAAGCTCGCTGCCTTTACCTGCCACATCATAAAAACGCTTGATATGCTCATACACTTTAACAGCATTGGTCGAATCGTAGGCTGTAGTCAAACCAAGTGCCACGGCTTCCTCCAATGAAAAGATTTGTTTAGCAACGCCAATCGCAAGATTCGCAGTTGCAACACCATTCATTACGAGTCCAACTACGCCATCTGCTGACGGGAGCACCAAACCTAATCCACCGTTCCCTACGGTTATTGAAATACTTGGCAATGCCATAATAATCTATTTTTTTTGTCAGGTAAGGGCGACACTTGTGGTCGCCCGACCCAACACGGTTTTTGGAAAATGTAACTGCACACTCGTGCTATGGATTACGGATGCTTGCCGTTAGGCTTGCTAAAATTCGGCAATACGCTATCCAATATCATTTTTAAAAAACTGAAAATACTATTGTCACGTTCCGAAGGTGTCAATCTCAATACACCTTCTACCAAAACCAACAAAAGCCCCAGTAAAGCCTTCCAGTTGGCGAGCCAAAAACCCTTTGCATCACTTACGTTCTCCACCGAAGTAGGGTCTGCTTGCGAAAACAAATAAGGTGTATGCACCTTGTTTTTTGCCGCTGGTACAACCTCCAAACTAACAGCATAATCAATGCTATCAATCTGAATCGTATCAACAACCGTTGCTCGTTCAAATGGAGGAGTAATCACCGCCACCGCAGCATCTTCACATGATGTAAAAGCTGTTGCCAGCAATAATGAAAAAAGAACCAATTTAAATGTCTTCATCGTATAGAATATTTGTAGAACAATCCTTGCGGTCGCCCAATAAGTTACCAATCAATGAAACTAAAACCTTACGGCTTTACTACTTTCTCGTCCGAAACGACTACCTTCTCGTCCGCTTCTTTTGGACGGTCAATCGTTTCGACTTCTGTTTTCAAACCACGAGCATAGTTCTCTGCCTGTTCTTTTTCCAAAAACGGCTGTCCACCTGACACGAAAATTTGTTTTGCTTTTGGATGCGCACGGAACACATCAATGAATTTGTTATCTGCTGCCATTGTAAAAAATATTGAATAACTCCTGCACCCAAGTCCTCCCCTTTGGGGAGGATTTAGGTGGGGACTTATGATTTTGTAATGAAATAAACAATAAGCGAACTGGCAATGGTACTAAGCACACCGATTCCAGTTGCATACATGGTTATCTTTGTTTCCAATTGAGCGACACGAAGTTGTAAATCTGTAATTTGTAAATAAGCAGACTCCAATCGCTCTATTTTTTCGTTGAGCAAAAGAAGCAACTCTCGCTCAGTCAAACTATCCGTATTTACACTTGCCATATATAGTATAATTATGGCTTCGCCGTGATTAAACCAATACCTTTGTTATCTGCACGGTTACGTCTTGCACCCATACGAAGTGCCAAAGAAACCAAATCGCCTTGATACTGCGCAGTACGAGTATCTTGGAAAACTTCAACTTTTCCGTTAGCAACCTCCACAAATGGTGCGCACCAAAAAATAGCGGAAACATTATCTGTTGTTGCAACTGCCGCTTCAGGCAATTTGACAGTATCCGCAGCATCTGTAATGATAGGCTGCGTATATTTCATCAATTTGAAACCGTACAACTCTGGAAGGTCACCAGTTTTATAGTTGATGATATTTTGGAAAGCATAAGCCAAACTGGTGTCCGCAACAAGTTGATTGTACATATCTGGCGACAAAAGCAAATAACGCTCTTTCATCGAAATTTTCTGATTGTCCAACATCGTCGCTGCTTTCAAAATATCCGCTGGCGCAATGCTTTTACGAGTACCCGTTGTACCACCCAATGTAGTAGGCAGCGCAGCACCAGTCGTTGCGATACGACTTGTCTGTGGCAAAGCGTCCGTCCATTTGCGAAGCGTATCACGAGCGATGAAATCGCTCGTTTCAAACATAATTTGTCGCAAAACAGATTCTTTCTTCAAGTAAGAAATCTCAGCTTCTTCAAAATAACCAATACGTTGTACGCCAACCGCATAGTTATCAAGCATATACAAAACATCTGTATCACCTCTTTGAACGATAGGCAAAGGGTACGATGGATTGCGCTGTACCGTCATTGGCGCACCTGCTTGTGGAATATGAACAGCAACACCATTCATAACATATTCGTCTGCGTTTTCAGATTTGCCAATAAAACTGACATCTTCATACAAACGTTCTTTAATAATCTTCTTCCAAAATTCTGGATTAATTCCTGCCATTTTGATTTATTTAAAAATGAAATAAATTTTGTTTTGTAGGGGCGTACCCTTGCGGTCGCCCAATGTCACGGTATACTAAATATAAAGTGAGGATATTATCCCATCTGAAAATCCTTAAACGCTTTGTCGTCTTTTGCGCCTAATTCTTTCAAAATAGCAATACCTTTTGCATCTTGTGTCAGCTCGTCGTAAGTTTTGCCATCTAAACGCAACACACCTTTTTCGTCACGCACCAAACCGCCTTTACCAGCTGGCTTACCACCGCCCGAAAAATCCGACAAACTCGCCTGAGTATTCATCGCCTGCAATGCAGCATTCGCATTAGCAAAATCAGCTTTCAAAAGAGAGCGAAAAGTCACCTTTTGCGCCTCTGTGATTTTTCCAGCCGTTACCGCTTCAGTCAAAGTTGTTTCGACAACCTCATTTTGCTTTTCAGCTTCCGCTTTTTGGTAGCGGTCATTGTCAGCCTTCAATGCCACGTTTTCTGCCTGTATTGCAGTAACTCGGGCTTGGATTTCTGCCAAACTTGCCGTATCTGGCAAACCAAGCATTTTATTTACGTCTTTTAATTCCATCTTTGAAACAATAGATTTTTCTTTATGAGTAGTCAATAGCAAAGGCAACACATTCTCACCACCTTCACTAAAATTCATTACATTACCAGCTGCATCAAAAAACGTTACCTCAGTATCGCCCAGCATTACAGCGTTTTTATTAGAAGGAATATCCACGATGGAAACCTCTCTTAATTTCCATTTAACAACAGTTGGTCGGGTCTGACCAGCCTTTAAGTATTTAGGGTCTTCGCTCCATTCTAAAATTGTAACGCCTATACTCGTTGCACGAAGGTGTTTTTTCTCAACCTTCTTTTTGATTTTTAATGCAAACGGGTCATCGTCATCAAACTCAACCGTCATTTCGATACTTCCGTCTTTAAGTACAGATATATCTTTCCAAATTCCTATCGGCAACATTACGTCCGTCTTATCTGTCCAACCAAAAGTATGATTCCACAAACACAATGGATTTTTTTTAAAGTCTGCCAAATCTCCTCCTTCTGTTAATAACCAAAACTTGTAACTGTTAAGGCTTTCATCATGTGTTCTAAATCTAAATCCAACCATATTACAAAATATTACTTCGTGATTAAAAACAATGCAAACATAAACGCCTTTTTTGAACTATGCAAACGCACCATCAGTAGAACTGTGATACCTCGCTGTTCTACTGTGATACCTCTTAGTTCAACTAAGACCAATGCTTGTTCAACTGCGATACCTCTCAGTTCAACGAAGACATCTCTCTGTTCAACTGCGATACCGCTCTGTTCAACGAAGACCCTCCAAGCATCTAATTCTTTTTAAACATACCTTTGCGATATTTTTATTTTAATTAAACATGACCAACGAGCAAAAAAAAGAATGGGCTAAAATCCTTTTTGTCAAAGAAAAAATGACACAAAAGGAAATCGCCGCCAAAGTAGAAGTGTCCGAACAGACACTATCAAAATGGGCGAATAAGGACAATTGGGACAAACTCAAACAATCTTTGCTGACTACTCGCTCCGAGCAAGTAGGCTTCCTCTACGAGCAACTCGCTGACTTTAATGCAATGATTGCCAAGCGAGAAGAAGGAGAGCGTTTTGTCAATTCCAAAGAAGCACAAACCCTTATCATGCTAACTTCTGCAATTGAAAAATTGGAAAAGGAAACGTCCATTTCTGACCACATCAATAGCTTTACAAAGTTCAGCGAATTTGTCAGAAAAATTGCGCCAATAGCCGATGTTCAAAAAATCACTGACTATCAGGACGCTTTCATTCGCAATTTACTATAATCATTGTCACGTGCGCCTCTACGTTGGCAAGTCCTCCCATCAGGGGAGGATTTAGGTGGGGCTACTATTTAACTAAAATTTTAAAGTCCCCTTTGGGGATTTAGGGGATATGCAATTTCAAAACGACAAAGAAGCATTACGCTACTGGGAGGAATACTGCCGCAACATCTACCGCAGTACCGATGTTCCAAACGAAACGCCAGCCGAAAAGCAAAAGCGTATCAACCGCCTATTGGGTAATTTTGAGGAGTTCTGCCAATTCTACTTTCCAAAATACGCCAGCGACCCATTCGCAAAATTCCAACTCAAAGCAGCAAAGCACGTCATTGACCATGACACCACTTATGCGGTTTGGGCGTGGTCACGTGAACACGCCAAATCTGTTATTGGAGGTTTGTTTGTACCACTTTTTTTAAAGTTCAACAAAAAAATCCGAAACGTCCTTTACGTTTCACACACGGAGGAGCAAGCAAAAAGACTTATTGCGCCACTCCGTGCAAACCTCGAACACAACCAGCGGTTTATCAACGATTTTGGAAATCAAAAAAGTTTGGCACTTTGGCAAGACACCAACTTCCTTACAAAAGACGGTTGTTCTTTTCTTGCAATCGGCTCAGGACAATCACCTCGTGGCTCTCGTAACGAAGAAATACGACCCGACATGATTATTTTTGACGACATCGACACCGACGAAGAGTGCCGCAACGACATTCGCATGAACAATAAATGGCTATGGATTGAGCAAGCGGTATTACCAACCGTGTCCATTTCCAAATCAAAACGCATATTGTACCTTGGTAACATCATCGCCAAAAACAGCACCATTGTACGAGCTGCACGTGTCGCTGATTTTTACCAAAAAATAAATATCCTTGACGAAAAAGGAAATCCGTCTTGGTCAAAAAATAAAATAGAGGACATTCAATATATGCTCTCTAAGATTTCTTACGCATCAGCGCAAAAAGAATATTTCAACAATCCCATTACCGAAGGCACAGTTTTTAAAGAATTAAAGTGGGGCAATTTACCGCCACTTTCAAAGTTCAAATTCTTGTGTGCCTATGCCGATGGAGCGTACTCCAGCAAAGAAACCAAAAGCAATTCTTTCAAAGCACTCATATTGATGGGTGAATACGAAGGAAACTTTTACATCATAAAAGCAAGAGTGGAGCAAACCTCCACCGCCAAAATGATACAATGGTTTTTTGATATGAAAAATTTTGTAGGCGAAAAATCGCAAATCTACAACTACATAGAGTGCAACGGTTTTCAGGAACCTTGGTACGAGGACGTATTCCGCCCAGCCGTAGTCTTAGCAGAAAAAACAAACGGCTCTATTCCGATTAGTCCTGACGACCGTGACAAACCTGACAAGTTTGCTCGCATCGAAGGAAACTTAGAACCCTTAAACCGTTGCGGACAACTCATATTAAACGAAGCTGAAAAAACGGACCCTGGCATGAAACGATTGGAAGACCAATTTTTGGCAGTCCACCCAACCATGTCAGCACACGCTGATGGTCCTGATGCAACCGAAGGCGCATGGTGGATTATCGCAAACAAATTAAGAGTTGTGCAAATTGTCACTTATGGCAAACAGCAACGCTCCAAATACAAATATTAATGTAAGGGCGTACCCTTGCGGTCGCCCAACTATTGCAAACCATAAATCAAAAAGTCCCCTTTGGGGATTTAGGGCAATGTCATTAAGCTAAGGAATTTGAATCTATATTTTATAAATAATTGATTTTCAATATTTTAAATATTTTATAAATCTTCAAAATAC
>JAYWHK010000339.1:0-16128 GCA_043777755.1 Saprospiraceae bacterium | reverse complement strand
GAGAAATTTACTTTTTTTGTCTGAGTTCCCTTTAGGGTAAGGGCATCAGGAAGTAAATTTAGGTTGTTGAGCAAAGCATTTAAAATCAAATTCCTTAGCTTAATGGCATTTGTCTTGAAGGCTTAGTAAGATTAAAATTATCATTCATTCTTTATCTTTTTGACAAAATCTTTGACATCGTTTTCCAAATCTGTACTTGTTCCTAACATTTTGATAAAAGCACTTCCGATAATTGCGCCATTGGCAAATTCACAAGCGGTTGTGTAAGCGGCATTGTCCGAAATTCCAAAACCAATCAATGTTGGTTTTGAAAAATTCATATCTTTAATTTTTTGAAAATAAGACAGTTGTGTTTCTGAAAAACCAGTTTTTGCACCCGTTGTTGCGGCACTTGATACAATATAAATAAACGCATTGCTCAATGTTTCGATTTTTTCCATACGGTTTTGTGGTGTCTGCGGCGTAATCAAAAAGCTAATGGTCAAATTGTATTTTTCAAAAAGAGATTGAAATTCACGCTCATAAATCTCCAAAGGCAAATCGGGCAAAATCATACCATCAACACCAGCTTCGGCAGCTTCTGACAGGAATTTTTCTACGCCATATTGCATAACCTGATTTACATAACCCATCATTACCATCGGAACTTCGGTTTTCGCTCGTGCTGCTTTGATTTGGCTAAAAAGAATGTCCAGTTTCATTCCGTTTTTGAGTGCGACTTCGCTACTTTGCTGAATAACAGCACCATCTGCCAAAGGATCGCTGTAAGGCATACCTACTTCAATCAAATCTGCGCCCGCTTCTGACAATGTAACGATAATTCGTTCTGTATCAGCCAATTGTGGAAAACCAGCGGTGAAGTAAATGTTTAAAATGTCTTTTTTATGTTGAAATAAACTGATAATTCTATTGGTCATTTTTTTTAAATTTAATAAATTAAACGCAACAAAAAGCCGAATGTTGCAAAGGCAACATTCGGCTTTTTGTAATAAAAACTTACTTATGCGAATATTGAGTTAGATAAACGTTTACAATATCTTAATATCTAATAACCAATATCCGTTGTGAATATAAATCTTTTTCTACAGCTTTACCACTTTCCTCGTTTGCACTTTTTCTCCACTCATCGTCAATTGAACAATGTATGTTCCTTTTGGTAAGTTATTGAAGATCAGTGTTTTATTCTTATCGTTTGTTTTTTCTTGGTAAACATTTTTTCCATTCATGTCAAAAATGGCGATATTAGAAATAGCGGCATCATCGCTTGTAATGTGCAATTGTTCAGAAAATACTGTAGGGAAAACCTTAATTTTCGGATTTTGAACATCAGCCGTTCCGACTGGCGATACATAAACGTAAGGACAAGTTTGAATTGAGCGAGCATAAGTTCCAGCCACGACATTTTTCGTATTTGCATCGTATTTTATGCTATATACTTTTATCAAAGGCATATTGTCGCCAAGGCGTGACCAAGGAGCTTGCAAAAGCGGAGCAATATAAACTCCTGCGTCCGTTGCAACTGCCAAACCAACTTTTGTTCCATTCGCTGGTAAAATACAAACGTCATTGATGGCAACATTTGGCAAATTGCCTTTGATGCTTTGCCAAGTCGTTCCTTTGTCTTTTGAATAAAAAATATGTGGCGTAAAATCATTGTATTTATAGCCAGAAAACGTAACCACTACTTCCGTTGCACTCAAAGGAAGTACTTTTGTAACATATCTATCGGGTAGCCCAGCTGTAATTTTGTTCCATTTTTTACCAGCATCGTCTGTTCTCCAAACGTTACCATCTGTCGTACCAACATAAATCAAACCTTCCACTGTTCGAGATTCTTCGATGGTCGAAATTGTATGAAATCGGCTGCCATAAATATTTCCTTTTGTCAAATCAGGGCTGATACTATCATACAGCGGTGTATCTTTGAATTGCGGGTCATAATAACCTTTATATACTTTATAAGTACCTGTATATATAGTAAGTGGATTGTGCGGACTCAATATGTAAGGCATATCCCAATTGCGTCGGTCAGTATCTGGAATGGCATCAGATGCAGGGAAAAAATTATCACCATCATCAAAAGTAACTGAAATATTGCCATTTTGAGTTTCTACAAAATACGTTTTTGGGTCTGTTGGGTGAAAACGCATTTGGAAACCATCGCCACCATAAATACGAGGCCAATCAACTTCGGCAGCATTGCCACCCGTTGAGCCATTGTCTTGCGCACCACCGTAATAAACGCCTTTGTCGTGTGGACTTGTTTCTATTCTGTAAAATTGCGTACATGGAATGTCCTCCATATCCTGCCAAGTTTTTCCGTTATCTGTACTTTTGTAAGCACCACCGTCAGTTGCCAAATACATTTTATTGTCGTTTGTGAAGACCAAATCATGTTTGTCAGCATGAACATCATAGAGCCACCATTCTGGCGTTCCGATAGCCCAAGCATCTTGTGCGCCTTTTTTTCGCCATAATTCTACGCCCAAAAGGGAAATATCATCAGGATTTGTTGGATTAATTCTTATTTTTCCAAAATACCAACCAAAACCAGCCATACATCCATCGTCCAAACCAGCGGCTGTGGTCGCTACAGAATCCCATTGCACACCAGCATTGCTTGTTTTGTAGATGCCTTTTAATTCCAAGTTTGTACCAACATAAGAAGTATATAGAATGTCTGGATTTTTTTCATAAATCGCCAAACCAATGCGAGATTGTGCGCCAGAAGGAAGTCCATTTGTGAGTTGTGTCCATGTTTCACCAGCGTCAATTGACTTATAAATGCGTGCGCCTTTGCCCGAAACTGTCGAAATTTTATTGTTACGAATCCTATCCCAAGTGGCAGCGTATAAAATATTCGGATTCGTAGGATTCATCACCAAGTCAATCACGCCCGTAGAATCGCTGACAAAAAGTGTTTTTTTCCAAGTCGTGCCGCCATCTGCACTTTTGTAAAAACCTCTATCTTGATTTTTTTCAAAAGGAACGCCCATCGTTCCAGCGTACAAGATGTTGGTATTCAATGGATTAACTTCTACTTTAGTAATGATTCGAGTATTTCCAAGTCCGATATTTTTCCACGTCAAACCACCATCTGTACTTTTGTAAAGCCCATCACCAATAGAAGGATAGCCCGAAATGTCAGGGTCGCCTGTTGCGACATAAAGTATTTTATTGTCCTTAGGGTCAATTTTGATGTGCGCAATGCAAAGGAAATTTTGCTTGTCAAAAATCGGATTCCAGTTTGCGCCACCATCTGTTGTTTTCCAAACACCACCGTCAGAAAATCCAGCATAAACGATATTGGAATTGTTAGATTGCACAGCCATGGTCGTGATGCGTGCGCCAATATTGAATGGCCCTTGCGTTGTCCAAGATGCCATACCTCTGTCCGAAGTATTTGCGTCAAAAGCCGCTGCTTCCTGCAAGGCTTGTTCGTAACCTGCGATGTCAAAGGTTGAAAAAGGATACATTCTTTGAGCGTAAAAATGCTCGTTGGGCGCATTAAGGTTTTTCTTTTCTTTTTTTTCTTCTTTTTTCTCAAAAGAAAGGTCTGTATTTTTTAAGAATAGAACAACACCGAAAGCGATAGATGCGGCAAGCAAAATTTTTTTCATGGAAAAAATATTTTTTTATAAAAATAAATATACTGTTTAAAATGTTTGCTATTGTTTATAATTGTTGTATTATTTTGGTTTTCAATTAGTTAGAACCATTTCAAACAATAGCAAACATTAGATAACTAAAAAAACAATGTAATTTACGGAAAGCAATTGCAAAGGTTTTCATTTTGAAATCAAAAATACGATAAGATTTGTTAATTTTTTTAATATTTGTCTAAAAAAACACATTAATATATTAAATGATGTATAACGTTTGGATTATCAGAAGTTAATTTATTGCAAAAAAAACATTTTGTAAAATTTGGCATAAATATTGCCGTTTATATTCATGTGTAAGTTTTGGTTAAAGGATTGTAAAATTCGTTTTTCATGCTCGTGGTAAAAGAACTACGGGCTATTTTTTTGTCTATTACTCACCTTCATAAGTCATAAGTCAATACTTATTTTAAACACATTTTTCATTTTTTTAAAATCATATAGTATTTCTTATAAAAAAATATTATACTTTTGTGTAAAATTTATTTTGAGAAAATGCTAAACACAACCAATCAATACATCAAATACAATACAAGTATTTTTAAGAGCTGCTATGATTTATGGAATAGTTCACATTATGCAACTGTCCATAAATCGTATTTTTTTTCACAAAATGCTGAAAATCATAGAGTTAAGACAAAAATATTGATTGATTTTTTAAAAAAATTCAAATTCGATGTTCAAGTGATTCAGATTTTGGGCGCATCAAAAGATGAAGATAAAAAAGCCAATTATGATGAGAGTTTTCTCAATATGCTCCAACGTTTTGATATTGAAAAAAGTGTAAAATTTTTTATGCCCGATGCCCGAACCAAAGACAATGCCTTGTTTTCGGTCAAAGGAACACATCTTCAACTGTCTATTTTAGAGATTTTAGTTCAATCTATTTGGGCTGACGCATTGATGGAAATTGATGCCCACTGATAATTTAAATTCCAAAAAAATGCTACGACTTAAAAATACTCTAAATATCAAAACACTAACTTTCCTAAGTCTAATTTTTGTTTTTTCATGCCGAAATGAGCCGAAAACAACCAATTTGAAGCCAATTCCAGAAAATAAAGACAGTATAGCCAACGCTCAACGCAATGCGAATAGCGAAGGTTTGTACGAAGATTTTGGACACAAATGGGGTTTTATTGATACTTCTGGAAAAGTTATTATCGAAACAAAATTTGATGATGCAGGCAGTTTTTCAGAAGGATTGGCTGCAGTTCGTATTGGTGATAGGTGGGGCTATATCAATGCAAAAGGCGAAACTCAAATTGAGATTTTGTACAATGGTGCATGGTCTTTTTCCAATGGCGTTGGTCGAGTTTTGACTTTTGATGGCAAAACTGGCTATCTTGATAGACAAGGAAAATGGGCGATATTGCCTCGTTACGATTATGCTTCTGATTTTTCGGAAGGGCTGGCTGTTGTGGAAGTAGATGGGCGTTTTTCTTACATCAACACCAACGGTAGGGTAGTGTTTAATGAGGTGTTTGAGCAAGCAAATGCCTTCAGCAATGGGATTGCAAAAGTAAAAGTAAAAGACAAATATGGTGTCATTAATAGAAGTGGAAAATTTGTATTAAGTCCTAAATATCAAGCAGTTACGATGCAAAAAAACGGTGTTGTTAAAGCTAAAAGCAGCACTCGAATTGCTTTTTTTAACAACAAAGGAAAAATTTTAAACGCTTATAAAAACGATACGATTGCTTTTTTTCAAAATAATATTTCGATTGCAAATGGACAGAAGAATCAAGTTTTTTTTGTTGATAAAAAATTAAAACCAATCAACAATAAAACCTACGACGATATTCAATTTTTCTCAGATACTTTGTTCACCATTAAAAAAGACAATAAAATTGGTTTGGTTGATATTGATGGTAAAGAAGTTTTAGAGCCGCAATTACAACAAATTTATCAAAGTACGAACAATTTTATTGCGTTTAAAAAAGACGATAGATGGGGTTTTATGGATACAAAACTGAACATTATCATAGAGCCACAATTCAAATTGGTTTGGGATTTTCAAGGAGAATTTGCCCGTGTCGCTACTTACGAAGGCATTGGTTACATCAATAAAGCTGGAAAAATGGTCATATCGCCGCAATTCAAAGATGCCCGTGACTTTTCAGAAGGCTTTGCTCGTTTTATGAAAAAAATATAAAAACCATTCTTTAATCTGTATTTTACGTGTATTAATCTATTTAAATTGTATGAGAAGAGATAATTTGTGTACTTTTGTTCTACAAATAGTCGCAAGTCAATAAGTCATGCAAAGCCCAAGCGTGATGATGCAAAATGTGCTAATATTAAGTTAAAAGGGTGATTACTGACGACTTATTGATTCAGGACTACTTTTTTTACTACTAAAAAATAAATAAAATAAAATATGACAAATTTCTGGAAACTCCTTTTAGGCTCTTGTTTGGGAACATTACTGGCTTTAGCAGCCTTATTTTTTATTGGCTTCGGTATTATTGCTGCGGCATCTTCTGGCGGAGATAGTGTTTCTGTCAAAAGTAACAGTGTTTTGGAATTGAAACTTTCTCCTGAGATGGAAGTTCCTGACAAAACGAACAATGTATCGAGCAGCGGTTCTTTTTCATTAAAAAATAAGGACGTTGTTGGTTTACAAGATATGGTGGATTTGATTGGAAACGCTAAAACAGATGCCAATATTAAGGGTATCGTGTTGAATTGTGAAGGATTGATGACACCTCAAGTGACGACAAGTGTTTTGCGTCGTGCTTTGGAGGATTTCCGAGGCAGCGGAAAATTCGTGGTGGCGTATGGCAAATATTTTACGCAAAAAGATTATTATTTGGCTTCGGCTTCTGACAAAATTTTTATTCACCCTTCGGGTATGATGGATTTTAGAGGTTATTCTGCACAATTGACTTTTTTCAAAAATATGTTGGAAAAATTAGAGGTCAAAGTACAGGTGTATTATGCGGGTCAATTCAAAAGTGCCACCGAACCTTTTCGTTTTGATAAAATGAGCGACCAAAATCGTGCGCAAACCAAGGAATACATCAATGGTTTGTATGAAATATTTTTAAATGATATTTCAAAATCAAGAAATATACCAAGTGCTGATTTGAAAAAATATGCCAATGATTTGATGATTCGCAACGCAGAAGATGCGGTTACGTATAAATTAGTAGATACAAAAGGTTATTGGGATGAATTTCAAGCGGACTTACGTCAGCGTATGGGTTTGGAAGAAAAAGACAAAGTGAACAGTATCTCTATTGAAAAATACTACAAATCTGTTAAAAAAGACAAAGATTATAGCTCAAAAGACAAAGTAGCTGTTGTGTATTGTGAAGGGAACATCGTAGATGGCGAAGGCGAACAGGGCAATATTGGCGGCGAAAAATACGCTGCAATCATTCGTAAAATCCGTCAAGACGACAACATTAAAGCGATAGTTCTTCGTGTAAATTCTGGCGGAGGTAGCGCAATGGCATCTGAATGTATTTGGAGAGAAATCGAATTGGCAAAAAAAGCGGGTAAAAAAGTAGTTTGTTCGATGGGGAATTATGCCGCTTCTGGTGGTTATTATATTGCTGCGCCAGCGGATTCTATTTTTGCCGAGGCAAACACCATTACTGGTTCAATTGGCGTGTTTTCGATGATTCCAAGTTTTGAACGCACTTTGAAAAATAAGTTAGGAATAACGTTTGATTCTGTCAAAACAGGCAAGTATTCTGTTGGATTTGGTATAAATCAAGATTTTTCACCAGAAGAAGGCAAACTTATGCAAGAATCCACGGATAGAATCTACGAAGATTTTTTGAATAAAGTAGCTCAGGGTCGCCACAAAACACGTGATGAAATCCATGCGATAGCGCAAGGTCGTGTTTGGACAGGAACAAAAGGCAAAGAGATTGGTTTGGTGGATAAAATTGGCAGCTTGAATGATGCCATTGCTTGCGCTGCAAAGTTGGCAGGCATGGAAAAATACCGAACCAAAGAATTTCCTGTTGCAAAAGAGCAAATTCAACAATTCATGGAACAAATCACTGGCGAAGATAGCGAAGAAGGGAGCATTAAACAATCCATTATCAAATCGGAAATGGGCGAATATTATCAATACTACAATCGTTTGCAGGAATTTCAACAAATGAAAGGGCCGCAAATGAGAATGGTCTATGAAGTGGATATTCGGTAATCAGCGGAGATTAAGAGATATTAGATATTGAGATATTGGATATTTGAGATTAAGATATTGGATATTACAAGTATTTGATAATCAATATCTTATACGAGTATAAAATAAAAGCAGCTATTTCAAACTCCTTTGAAATAGCTGCTTTTTGTTTTATGATAAATCGTAACGATTTATCACTTTTGAATTTTTTACCACGGAGAAACGGAGAACACAGAGTTTGAAAAAAATTAGCCGAAGGCTAATTTTTTCCTCTGTGACCTCCGTTTCTCCGTGGTAAAGAATTCAAATCTTTGATTTTTGCGATGCTAAAAATTACGATAATTCTTCAATTTCTTTCATATACGTATTTAAATCCTTGTCGCCACGACCAGAAAGATTAATCACAACGATTTTTCCTTCCATATCCTTGATGTATTTCAGTGCTGAAAAAGCGTGCGCAGATTCGAGTGCAGGAATAATACCTTCGGTACGGCTCAATTCCAAGGCGGACTCGAGTGATTCTGTGTCAGTAATCGCTATCGCTTCTGCACGACCTGTTGCGATTAAATGCGCATGAAGCGGCCCAATGCCAGGATAATCCAAACCTGCCGAAATCGAGTGCGGTTCTACGATTTGTCCGTCATCAGTTTGCATCAAAAGGGTACGACTTCCATGAATCACACCAGGCGTTCCCAAGATACTTGTCGCTGCCGAAAAACCAGAATCAATGCCATGACCTGCCGCTTCAACGGCTACCAAGCGAACTTCTTTTTGGTCTAAAAAATGATAAAAAGCTCCTGCCGCATTGCTGCCACCACCGACGCAAGCTACAACTATATCTGGCTGATTTACAGCGTATTGTGTTTTTAATTGTGTAATAATTTCTTCCGAAATCACTGACTGAAAACGAGCCACCATATCAGGATAAGGATGTGGTCCGACAACACTTCCGATGATGTAATGTGTATCGTCAGGATTGTTAATCCAGTCACGGATTGCTTCGTTTGTGGCATCTTTGAGCGTCTTGCTTCCGCTATGTACAGCAACAACGGTTGCGCCTAACATACGCATACGAGCAACATTTGGAGCTTGTCGCTCAATGTCTTTTGCGCCCATATAGACGATACATTCCAAGCCTTTGAGCGCGCAAACAGTCGCTGTAGCGACACCGTGCTGTCCTGCTCCAGTTTCTGCAATGATGCGTTTTTTACCCAAACGCTCCGCCATCAAAATCTGTCCAACAGTGTTATTCACCTTGTGTGCGCCTGTATGACAAAGGTCTTCTCGTTTGAGTAAAATGGTTGCTTTGTACTTTTCAGACAAACGTTTGGCATGGTACAAAGGTGTCGGGCGACCTACAAAATCACGCAGTAAATCTTGAAATTCTGCTTGAAATTCGTCAGATTCGGAGATTTTTAAGTAGTTTTCACGCAATTTCGCTACGTTGTGGTACAATAATTCTGGAATAAATGCGCCGCCAAATTCTCCGTAAAAACCTTCGGGATTGGGCGTGTATGATGTTGGTTTCATAATTTTAAAATTCAAATTTTAAACAAGAAATGGGTAATATGAACGATACTCTAACATTTTTACCTTGATGTACGGCAGCTTCCCATTTTGGGCATTTTTTAAATTCTTCAATAAGGCATTTTTCAAATACACTTTCTTCGCCTTTGCATGGAACAAAGTTAGAAAGCGAGCCGTCTTTTTCTATTATAAATTTTATGCAAATTCGTTTTCGAGGAGCGATTACATCTTCTTTTGTGATTTCCTTATAAGAAATTTGTCCTAAGTATTTCATTAACTCAGACTGTCCGCCACACATCTGTGCTGGAGTTTCGGCTTCTGCATTCTCATATATTTTTTCTTCTTGGTTTTGTGCAAAAAGAAAATGGGAATAAACGATTAAGATTAGAAATGAGAATTTTTTCATGGTTTGTTTTTTTTATTATTTTGAATAAAGGCAACTTATACCAATAATCTCGTTTCTAAAATCATACGAAATTTTCTCAAAATAGCAATAATTTTCATTAAATCTTCTTTGTCTGTGCTGTTAAATGCCTTTGAAACGCAGTAAGCATTGCCTTCCATTGTGATAAAACGCCACGTTGAGCCATTTACTTCGCAGCCATACAATGGATTTTCGTCGTTATTTTGGCTTTGCGCAATCAAAAAAGCCTCTAAAAGTTGTGCCATAGAGTCGCCCGTAGGATTTTTTTCGGGTTTATATTCTTGAAAATGAAAATAAGGTCGCTCCATATAATCCAACTGACCTTTTGCTACTACAAAATCAGCTTTTACAGAAAGGGAATATTCTCCTACTTTTCCAGTTAATTTTTTATCGAAAAAAGACGTAAAATTCTGTCCCTCCATTACTTGTCCTAACTCTAATACAGGACTGATAAACTTCATTTTTAAGTCTTCTTCGCTCCAAGTTGTTATCAAACGAACTCCTCTTGCAAAAATTCCATCAAAAATATACTGTTCTCCAAGGGAAAATTCAGGTACTTCGACATTAAGCCATTCTTTAAGAATCGGTGTTTGTTCTTCTGTTATTTTTTTGAGATGGAAAGCAACAAGCATTTCACCTTCTCGCCATTCTTTTTTCTTTGCCATGATATTAAAATTTTTTGACAAAAATACGTATTTTTTAACAAAATAAAAAATTAGCGCATTGCTTTTACAAACTGTTCCACTTTTTCCACATCTTTCAACGCTGGTTCGATTTCAAATTTACTATTGATGTCAATGCCGTATAAATTATTGATTTTCAATGCTTTAATTGCTTCTACATCTTCCAACGAAATTCCTCCGCTCAGAAAAAACGGTTTTGGAAAATCAATATCGTTTAACAAATTCCAATCAAATTTTTGACCGCTGCCGCCGTGTTGTGGCGTTTTGGTGTCCAACAATAAAAAATCAGCATCTGGATAATCATGGATTTTTTCAAAATCTGCTGCTTCGGATATGGAAATCGCTTTGAAAACTTGTACGGGCGTACCCTTGCGGTCGCCCGATATTACGTTATGACGTAATGTTTTGATAAAATCATTCGTTTCGTTTCCGTGTAATTGTATCGCAACTAATTGATAATCAGCGATTTTTGACAAAATGACATCAATTTTTTCATTGACAAAAACACCAACCGAAGCAACGGGTTTTAACCCGTTGAGATTTTCCAACGGGTTAAAACCCGTTGCTCCACTAACATAACGTTGCGATTTTTCATAAAAAATAAAACCCATGTAATCTATCGGCAATGCTGCAATTGTAGCTATATTTTCAGGATTTCGCATACCGCAAACTTTGATGGTTAAAGCCCCACCTAAATCCTCCCCTGATGGGAGGACTTTTTGATTCGATGTTTGCATAGATTTTATTTTATAAAAAACAGATTATCAATTAGTTATATCTCGTAAAGCCGCTACATTGGTAAGTCCTCCCATCAGGGGAGGATTTAGGTGGGGCTATTATTTCCATTTCAACGGATTCCGCAATTGGGTTGGTTTGGGTTGATTCATATATTGAAAACGCATGACTTCGCTGACAAACGCGTCACATTCTTCAGCTGGATTTTTACTTTTCATAAATTGTTCGCCTATTAAAAGTCCATTAAATCCTGCTTCTAAAAGTCGGACGGCAGTTGTTGGGTCGCTGATGCCACTTTCCGAAATCGCCAAAGCTTCTTTGGGCAATTTTGAAAAAAGTTTGATAGATTGTTCTACCGAAACTTTGAAAGATTTCAAATCTCGGTTGTTTATTCCTACGGCATCTACGTGCGAAGTATATTTTTCGAGCTGTTCTTCGTTGTGAATTTCCAACAAAACAGAAAGCCCCAAATCTTTTGCAAACTTCGCATAATCAGCAACTTGTGTTTCGGTCAAACATTCAGCTATCAACAAAATAATGTCTGCGCCACAACGCTTCGCTTCCGTGATTTGGAAAGGATCAATGATAAAATCTTTGCGTAAAATTGGTGTCAAAGGATTGGCTTCTCTCGCAATCATCAAGTCTTGAAGTGTGCCTCCAAAAAAATCGTGGTCAGTCAAAACAGACAATGCAGTTGCCATTGCACCAACGTATCCTTGTGTCACTTCTTTGACGCCAGAGGTACTGTTGATTGTTCCTTTTGATGGCGAATGTCTTTTAAACTCGGCTATCAATCCCATTCCTCTTTTTGCTGCAAAGGCTTTTCTCAAAGAAAGAGGTGTTCTTTTCTCGTAGCTTTCCAATCCTTCCAAAGGACTTTTTTTAGCCTTTTTTACTTCTTTTAGCTTGTGTGCAATTATTTCTTCTAAAATCGTCATAATATTTAATTTTTGTTTGGAGTTGTTTATCTATTGTTTGGGTTGTTTGTTTTGTTTGGAGTTGTTTGTGATTGTTCTAACTAATTGACAATATAAAACATTCAAACGCTCTAAGATTTAAACAAATTAGCGTACACGTTTAATTTGAACAAATCCAAACCATTCCAAATATTTTAAACAGTTGCCAATAATTTTTCAAATGTTTTTTTTGCTTTGCCTGCTTTTAGGCTTTCTGACGCTTCCGCTACGCAATCGGTCAATGATGCGCTTGGTTTGAAACATTGGATTCCTAATGCGGCATTGGCAATCACGGCGTTTTCTTGCGCACTTGTTCCTTTTCCACTCAAAACATCTATGAAAATACGTGCTGCTTCGCCAATTGTTTCGCCACCATCTATGGATTCGAGTGTAAGTCTTTGAAAACCAAAGGATTCTGGTGTAATAACTTGTTCGCCTTGTGGTGTTTTTACGGCACAAGCTCCTGTCAAGGAAACTTCATCAAAACCATCTAAACCGTGTACAATAGCGTATTGCTTGTCGGTTTGTTGGTAAATATATTGGTACAAACGAGCCAATTCCATACTAAAAACACCTACACATTGCTGTTTGGGTTGCGCAGGATTGACCAAAGGTCCTAACATATTAAAAAAGGTTTTCACACCCAACAATTGTCGAATTGGTCCAACGGATTTCATCGCTGGATGAAACATTGGCGCATGAAGAAAACAAATATTGGTGTCGTCCAATTGTTTTTTCAAAACGTCCATATTGTTGCTAAAACGATAGCCTAAAAATTCCAATACATTGGAGCTTCCGCACACTGACGAAACGCCATAATTGCCATGTTTGGTCACTTTGTAACCTGCTCCCGCCACTACAACGCTCGCTAAGGTGCTGATATTGAAGGTGTTTTTGCCATCGCCACCTGTTCCACACATATCTATAGTAGATGCGCCTTCAAAATCGGCTGGCAAACACAGTTCCAACAAGGCATCACGGAAACCTTGCAGTTCCTCTACCGTCATGGAACGCATCAAATATACCGTAATAAACGCAGCAATTTGTGCTTCATTGTATTTATTGTTGGTAATATTAGTCAGCACTTCTTTTGCCTCTGTACGTGACAGTGCTTTATGCTCGAATAAATGTTGTAGTATTTTTTTCATAAGATAAAATTTTAGTCGTAAGTCAATTTTAGTCGTAAGTCAGCTGTGCATGATGCGTATTTTAGTCGTAAGTCATTTTTAGTCGTAAGTCGCATACGGTTACGTAGGACTTTTTGACTTACGACTAAAACGACTTACGACTTTTTTAACCAATAGCTTTTATCAAACCGTTTAATAACTTATTAATTTCAATAGTCTTTTGCAAACCTTCTTCTTGTGCTTCTTTTTGAAGAAAATTAAGTCTTAATGCCAAATAAAGCATTGATTTAACCTCACTATTAGATGCTTTTGCAATATATAAAAAACGAACAAAATCTTTATCGGAACTTCTGTCAAATCCTTCTGCAATGTTATTCGATATTGAAACAGAAGCCCTACAAATTTGGTCACGGTAGCTAAAGTCTTTTAATTGTCCAAAATTTGTGTAAATAAAAACAGCTAAATCTTGGGCTTTTTGTCAAGCAATAATGTCTTCAAATTGTTTAAATGTCATACTTTTAGTTTTTTATAATTTAAAATAGTTGTTATAGTCGGTTGTAGTCGTAAGTCTTTAAGTCGTAAGTCCGTAAGTCCTATACGTAGGTAACTTACGACTAAAATACGCATCACGTACAGGACTTACGACTAAAAAGACTTACGACTAAAATACGCATCACGCGTACAGGACTTACGACTAAAAAATAACATTCCTCAGCATCATTTTCCCTTCGGGTGTCATTATACTTTCTGGATGAAACTGAACACCACTGACATCGTAGGTTTTATGACGCAATCCCATGATATTTCCTTGTTCATCAACAGCTGTGATATGGAAACAATCTGGAAGACTTTCTCTTTTCACAACCCAACTGTGATAACGTCCAACATTGATTTCCGAAGGCATATTTTTAAACGTAATTTCTTGATTGTCAATGATTTGAATGGGTGTTTCGAGTCCGTGAAAAGGAAAATCAAGGTTCGTCAAATCGCCTCCAAAGGCTTCGCCAATCGCTTGCTGACCAAGACAAACACCAAATATTTTTTTAGTTGGCGCATAGCGTTTTATCAAATCCAACATAATGCCTGCTTCCGAAGGAACACCTGGACCTGGACTCAAAATAATCGTGTCGAAGGCTTCTACTTCGTCCAAAGTAATGGCATCGTTGCGACGAACCGTAACGTTTTCGCCAATGATTTCTTCAATGTATTGTACCAAATTATATACAAAACTATCGTAATTATCTAAAACTAATATTTTCATAACGTAGAAGTTGCTTTTTTAATCGCTGTTCTCAATGCTTTGATTTTATTGTTCACTTCTTGCAATTCGCTTTCTTCGTTGCTCGTGACGACAATTCCTGCGCCAGCTTGATAATACAAGGTATTGTTTTTGCTCAAAAAAGAACGAATCATAATGGCATGATTTAGATTTCCATTAAAATCCACCAAACCAATACCGCCGCCATAAATACCTCGAGTTTGAGTTTCGTAGTGATGAATCAGGTCAATCGCTTTGTATTTCGGTGCGCCAGAGAGCGTTCCCGCTGGAAAAGTATCGCTCAAAAGACGGAAAGGACTGGTATTTTCAGGTAAATCGCCTTGAACTTTGCTGACCAAATGAATAACATGGCTAAAAAATTGTACTTCTTTCAACTTTGCAACCCGTACATTTTTAGCGTTGCGGCTAAGGTCATTTCTTGCCAAATCTACCAACATAATGTGTTCGGATTGCTCTTTTGCATCTTCGAGGAGAAGCGACGCTTGGATTCTATCTTGTTCGTCGTCGCCTGTGCGTTTGTACGTTCCAGCGATTGGATTGACCGAAGCAACGCCGTTTTCGATGACCAATTGCGCTTCTGGACTGCTTCCCATGATGTGAAATCCGCCAAAATCAAAGTAAAACAAATACGGACTCGGATTGATGCTTCGCAAATGACGATACACTGTAAAATCGTCGCCTTTGAATTTTTGAGCGAATTGACGGCTGAAAACAATTTGAAAAACATCGCCAATTTGACAATGGTGTTTGCCAATTGTTACCAATTTTTTGAATTGTTCGTCGTTAATATTCGATGTTTCTTCGCCAACGGTTTCAAATGTATGTTGCGCTACATTTTTGCCTAATAAAATTTCTAAACGCTCCAATTCGGAGTTTTCGCCAGCTGGAATATTTTCAAGTAAAAACAATTCGTCGTTGAAATGATTAAAAATCAAAATGTAGCGATAAAAAGTATAATAGATTTCTGGAATTTCTATTTTTCTTTTTTTCGTAGGAAATTCATTGCTATCAAAATATCGAATCGCTTCAAAAGATGCGTAACCAAAAAGTCCGTTAAATCCTTGATAATCAGACAAATAATTAATATTAAAGCTGTCTGAAAAATCTTGTAACGCATTTGGAATGTCTTGCGCATTTTCGATTTTTTTGCTTTCAGCAATTGCTCCAATGGTTTTTGTCACGACCAAATCCTTGACCATAATACTCGCCAAGGGCTCTAAACCAATCAGCGACATACAGTTTTCACGGCTATGAAAATCTGTACTTTCGAGCAATGCTGCCGAATTGTAATGGTCACGGAGCTTTAAATAAGCACTCACGGGCGTTAGCATATCTGCTAATCTTTTTTCAACTTTTGTGGAAATATTTATCATTTTTTTAATAGTCGTTTTTAGTCGTTTTATAGTCGTAAGTCTGCAAGTCCTGTACGTGATGTTGTTTTTAGTCGTAAGTCTGCAAGTCGTTTTCGTTTAGTTTGCAAGTCCTCCCTTTTGGGCAATGTCATTAAGCTAAGGGAATCCTAAGAAGAGGAACAAAAAGTCAAGAAAAGAGTTATTATAGTCAATTCAAAACATATAATAATCACACTAAT
>JAYWHK010000338.1:0-39818 GCA_043777755.1 Saprospiraceae bacterium | reverse complement strand
ATAATTGTGAAAAAAAATTATTTAACTTATTTTTCAAGCAATAATAACGCTTTTTTTTAAGACTTTTCTTCTTGAATTAGGGAAATGACATTGGACTTCAGTCCGTTAGGAGAGTGAAATTATGTACTGGCAAATTACGAAGGATTTAGCACACTAAAACCTTATGCTGTTCGGCACAAATTACTCACTCCAGCGATAACTCTCCAACTCAAATCCTGCCAAATCCAAAACCCTATCAATTACTGTTGCCGCTAACTCTTCAAACGTTTTTGGCTTAGAATAAAAAGATGGTGTTGCTGGACAAACGATTGCGCCCGCTTCCGTGAGAAGTTTCATATTGTTGATGTGAATTAAACTGAATGGTGTGTCACGAGGAATTAAGATAAGTTTTCTTCTTTCTTTCAAAATTACATCAGCTGCCCGAGTCACCAAATCAGAAGAAATACCTGTTGCGATTCGAGCCATTAATCCCATTGAACATGGGCAAACAATCATCGTATCGTAACGGGCTGAACCTGAAGCAAAAGGTGCCATAAAATCCATTTTATGGTAAAAATCAAAATTATAATTTTGGTAATCTTTATTTTCCAGTTCGTATTCCCAATTATATTTGGCATTGTCACTCATAACAACACCGACTTTAGCTATCTGATTGTCAAGCAATTGTAATTTATCAAACAAAACTTTTGTATAAATAGAACCACTCGAACCACCAACGGCAACTACGATTTTTTTCATCTTCTGTTCTTGAATTTTGGTGAGTTCCATTCTTCTCTTTGTGCAAATTCTACAATAATCTTCATACTGCGCACCAAAGACATAAAAACTAAATATACAAAAAATACTACTTTGAAAAGCCAACTATAAGAGCCAGCTTCAAAAATCGTAATGCCTGAAAATAAATAAGCGGTAAAACCAGAAGCAACAGCCAAGGCTGCAAAACTATACATTGATTTACCCCAGTATTCATTCAAATTGTCTGTCGCCAAACTTCCAATACTGTTAAAAACACTGTAAAACAGCATAAATGCGGTACAAGTTAGCCAGTAAAACTTTGGTGTAACTTGTTGCGGATAAATAGATTGTAGCACAAAAGCTGCGCACATAATGAATAATACACACAAGTAAATTATTACAACTTGAACTCGTGGATCTTTATAATTTTGGAAAAAACTTTTCATACAGAATTACTTTTTTATTTAATTCAAACAAGTATTGCAGTATATTGTTGCAAATCAGGTGTAAAAAATAAACTTTAGAAAACCGTTGTAAATAATTCAATTTGTCTATTATTTAGAGGAGTCATTTCTTCTATAAAGTTATTCCACAAACAAAGTGTCAAACTGAAATTATACATTTCATTTAGTCGTTGTATTTCTGTGTCTAAATATTTTTTGTCAATTGTGGATGCCAATTCTAACAAGTCAATACGCATTAAAACATCTTTTGTAAATGTTCTTTTTGCATCAGCAAAAGTTACAGATTGTAAAAATTTAACTGCTGTTTCAGAATTTAAAAGTATTAGTGAATAAACTGCAAATTCAATTTTGTCAAATCCAATTAAATAACAAGTGTCGTCAAGCATTACGGGCTTTTCATTTTGTGGTAATATTAAAGTAAAATGAAAAGTCTTGTAAAGTCCCGAAATTGCAACTTTGAATGGTTTAAATGAATAGTCGCCAATTCCAAAAATAGAAAATGCTGGTTTGTTATTGTAAATACTTGATTTCCTTGCATTAAAACTGTCTTGATGGTCTGTCAAATATTGAAACGTCTTTGGAAATTCATTTTTTATATATTTTGTTTCTTGTCCAACTTTCTTTTGAGTAACTATTGTGTATTTCCTTGTTTGATTTATTACTGTATTTTTTAAATCAGAACTTTTTAATAGTCCATAAACTAAACCATCTTCTAATTTTATTTCTTCATTCAAACCATTTACGAAATGTCCGTTCACCTTGTCCAATTCCATTATACTTGAACAGTCGTGTTTTAAACCTTGCCGCCAAACAAATGGACATTCTCCATCTATGTTTTTTGTATTAAAATAGGTGTCAATATTTGAAACAAATTTATCATGTAACCAACCAAACTGAAGCCTCTCCTTAATCCTCTCCAAAGGAGAGGAAATAAAATCGTAAAAATTGTATTCAGTACAATAATTTTGCGTATTTGATTTGAGTTTGCAGTAAAATAAAGATGCTTCAACGGAAACATTAAATTCCTTTTTGCTATCAATACAATGTTTCTCTATTTCGGAAATAGAATATTTGTTTTTTGCTTGGTCTGAAACGATATTTTTAATGACTGAATTTTTAACCAATAAAAGTAAATGCCCTTTAATATTTTGAAAAAGGTCAATCATTTTCAACGTGATAAATTCTGCAATATCAAAATTGCCTTTACCCGTCATTGCATCTAATCCACTATGATTTTTAAAGTTAGATTTCTTTGGCAAATTAGATGAGTTAAGACTTCCTAATTTTGAATTTGTAACCCAAGGCGGATTGCCAATTATTAATAATTCAGCCCCACCTAAATCCTCCTCCAAAGGAGTCATTTGTGACCCAAAAGGGAAGACTTTTGTTTGTATTTGTTTGGCTAAACTTTTGAAGTCATAATCAAATACATCACAATGAATTATTGAAATTTGTGGTTTCTTTTCCTGTGGATTTTTTAAATAAAATTCTATGATATTAAACTTCGTTTCCCAAATGTATGGTTTATAGATTTCAATGCCAAATAAAAACTCAATATTTGAAAAAGTAGATAATGACGCAACAATAAAATTACCTTTTCCACAAGTTGGTTCAATAACAATTTTAGGATTAACCTCTTTATTTGATAAAAACGAAGTAACTTTTTTTGCTAAATCTTCATTGGTTTGAAAATCGCCATATTCAGCTCTATCAGGCTCTGAAACAATGTTGTTCGAGATAGCAATAGTTGCTTTTAAAATCTCTAATTCGTCATTGCTATCAAAAAGATGAATGATGCCAAAGGCATCATTCATCTTTTGATTTGCAGTTTCAAAAGATGTAATATTTTTCAGAAAGCTGTTTAAAAATTCTGAAACTTGGTAAGTAATATTTGCTTCAAATACTTTCATCAAGGTTTCATTTTATCAATGATTTTATTAATTCCTGTTACATTCTCTGAAAGCGTTACAATTCTTTGATATTGTAACCTCCATTGTAAAGCATTAGAAATTGTCAAATAACCTTGCTCTGGTGGTGTTTTTAGAATTAGTTCTGCCAATTGTTGCAAAGTGATTTCATCGGCTGGAATATTTTTGTCATTTAGATATGCAATAATATCTTCAATATTAGCTTTGTCCTTAACCATTTCACGAAGCCTAAATGTTGTTGTATAATCGGCAGTTCTTTCTTTTGAAACCAGTGAACAACTTACAAAATTAAGATTAGCTGTTTTGCTCTTAGGGTCATCAACTTTATCATAAACAAACACAAGTAAATGATAGCCAAGTCCAAAAATCTTCTGTTTAGCGTCTTTGAAAGGGCAAGAAGATTGAGGTTGTTTGATTGATGTGACTTTTATATCAATATCAACCGATGGTAAGTCAATACCTTTTGCAGAAGAACCGATTTTTAATTCGTATTTATCGGCAAGATGTTGTTGGAATTTATGTTCGATATGAGTTCCAACGGCTTTGCCGTCAGTTACGCCATAAAGTTCTTTATTTGGTGTCTTTGATTGAGCAATACAAAATATCTTTGCCTCAATTATAACATCCTCTATTGTCAAATTCTGTTTCATTCTGCAAATTTATTAATTTTGCCTTGATTAGGTTGTATAAATAGCAAATTTTATAGATTTCATAGTATTACGCCTTACTTCACAATTTCCCCATACAAATCATAATCGTCTGCTTGTATAACCTTTATCGTTGCAAAATCACCAACTCGGCAATAATTTTTATTCTTTTTTGCTTCAATCAATACTTCGTTATCTACTTCGGGCGAATCAAATTCTGTTCTTCCAACAAAGTAAGCACCTTCTTTTCTATCAATCAAAACTTTGAAAACCTGCCCAACTTTTTCTTCATTTTTTTCTAAAGAAATACCTTGTTGAATCTCCATCAAACGGCTCGCACGGTCTTGTTTTGTTTCTGCATCAATATCGTCTTCCATGTCGTGCGCAGAGGTACTTTCTTCGTGTGAATATTGAAAAACACCAACACGCTCAAAACGCATCTCTTCTACAAATTGACAAAGATCCTCAAATTCTGCCTCTGTTTCGCCAGGATGTCCAATCAAAAAAGTAGTACGAATAGCAATATTCGGTACTTTTTCACGGGCAATATTAATCAATTCAACCGTTTCTTCACGAGTGATTTGACGGCGCATACGCTTCAACATATCGTTGTTGGCGTGCTGTAATGGAATGTCTAAATAATTACAAATCTTTGGTTGTCTGGCAATTACGTCAAAAATATCTATCGGAAATTTGCTCGGATAAGCATAATGCAAACGAATCCATTCAATGCCTTCCACTTCACAAAGCGCATCTAACAGCTGCGCCAAAGCACGCTCTTTGTACAAGTCCAAACCATAATAAGTCAGCTCTTGTGCAATCAACATGATTTCTTTTACGCCCATGCGTGCGAGGTTTTTTGCCTCTTTGACCAAATCTTCGATGGGTTTTGAAATGTGTTTTCCACGCATCAAAGGAATGGCACAAAACGAACACGTCCTATTGCAGCCTTCCGAAATTTTCAGATAAGCGTAATGTTGTGGTGTCGTCAAAAAACGCTCACCGACGAGTTCGTGCTTATAATCAGCATTGAGTTTTGCCAATAAAGCAGGCATCTCCATTGTACCAAAAAAAGCATCAACCTCAGGTATTTCAACTTCTAAATCGTCTTTGTAACGCTGTGATAAACAACCAGTTACGTATAATTTATCAATTTCACCTTCTTTTTTCAAGTCTGCATATTGCAAAATCGTGTCAATAGACTCTTGCTTTGCAAGGTCAATAAATCCGCAAGTATTGACAATAATTACGTTGGCATCGTCATTGCTATCGTGTACGACATCAAACTCGTTGCCTTTGAGTTGAGTGATTAAATTTTCGGAATCCACCACATTTTTGGAACAACCCAAAGTAATAACGTTGTATTTATCTTTTTTTAGCGTTTTAGTCTTCATATTTTACTGAATTATTGTAATTATTTTTATCATCTTTTTGTGTTCTATCCCAACTTCTACAAAAATATCGCCTTCACTTTGATAGTCCAAACTTAAATAGAAAGGAATAGCAGTTGCACGAGCGTTAAGTTCTATTTTTTCAAAACCATTTAGGCTGGCATACGCTTCACTCGCTTCTACCATTTTTCGTCCAACGCCTTTTCCTTGACAAGAAGCACACACTGCAACCTGCCTCATTTTCAATACTTTATCATCAATTTTAGTCAAAATCAGACAACCAACCAAGGCAGAAGAAGTATTATAACAAGCCAAATGAACGTCATCCCATTCTTTGGACAATTGCTCAACGCTGTATTCTAAACCAAGCGGTTTTCGCAAAACTTCATAGCGCAAAGCTACCGTTTCATCGTACTCTGGCGTTGCAAAATCTATAGGAATAACAGTCATAAATTAGAGGTTGAACTTTTATAAATTGAGCGCAAAGGTAATAATTTTTATGAAAAGAATGAAAAAAAGTACTTAGCAAATTATTAACGATAACTTTTCTTTTTTTAAGGAAAAAATAATGATTATTGGTGTAACTTTGCGTCTTAACTTTATAAAAAACAAAACATTAATCTAACATTTTTGATATGAAAAAAGAAATTTATTTAATTGCACTAAGTTTTTTGAGTTTTTTTGCACTAAAAGCGCAAGATACAAAAGCAAAAGTAGAATACAAAGTCGTTGGTATTGGTTTTTACAATGTCGAAAACCTATACGATACGATAGACCAAGCAAATTTAGACGAAGAATTTTTGCCTAAAGGCAAAAAAAACTATACATCTGCGGTCTATAAAGATAAATTAGGAAAATTATCAGACGTTATTTCGCAATTGGGCAAAGAAGTAACCAAAGATGGTTTGGCATTGATGGGTATGGGCGAAGTTGAAAACAAAGCCGTTATTGAAGATTTGGTTCGTCAGCCCAAATTGGCAGACAAAAACTATCAAGTCATTCACTACGATTCGCCAGATGCTCGTGGTGTTGATGTCGCATTGATTTACCAACCAAGGTTTTTTACACCAATCCACAGCCAGCCAATCCGCTTGAATCAAACCAATGAAAGTGGAAATTATCGAGCAACCCGTGATATTTTATATGTAAAAGGATTGTTGGACAATGACACCATTCACGTTTTGGTCAATCACTGGCCTTCTCGTCGTGGCGGTCAAGCTGCAAGTGAAAAATATAGAATGGACGCTGCTAAATACTGCAAAAATATTTCTGATTCTTTGATGAAAGTCAATCCTGAGGCTAAAATCTTTGTTATGGGTGACTTAAACGATGACCCTGTAAATAAAAGTTGTGCAGAGATAATGGCTGCTCGTGGCGACAAAAAAGATGTTTTACAAGGAAATTTTTACAATCCTATGTGGAAATTCTACAAAGCTGGAATCGGAACGCTTGCTTACGATGATGCTTGGAATCTTTTTGACCAAATTATGATTTCTTATGGAACGCTAAATGAAAAAAATGGCGGTTATCATTACTACAAAACAAGGATTTTTAACGAACCTTTTTTGACTCAAAAATCAGGTGCTTACAAAGGTTATCCGCACCGTACTTTCATTGGTGACAGGTACGATGGTGGTTACAGCGACCACTTTCCAGTGTATTTATTTTTTGTAAAACCGATATAAAAAACACTCATTTATGAAATTGAATTTTTTGATTTTTGCTTTTCTTTTGGCAGCTTCTACCCTATTTTCACAAACCTATCAAACCGCAGTAGGTTTGCGTTTGGGTAACGAATGGGGCATCACCGCCAAACAGCACGTTGGCAACAATTACGTTTTAGAATTTTTAGCAATTACCCAAAAAAGTGAGCTTGAAAACAAACTTGTCTTGAACATTGAACGACATTTTAATCTTATTGGTCGCCGTTTCAATGCTTACGCAGGCGCAGGTATTCACAAAGGTTTTTCTCGAAATATTATTGTAGGAAATACGTCGAGTTATGGCGTTGGAGGTATTGCAGGATTGGAGTTTAATTCTGGATTATTCAACTTTTCAGCTGATTTTCGTCCACAAATCAATTTAAACAAAGCAACAACTCCCGCTTTTTATAATTCTTACTCTGGTCTTTCTGTTCGCTATATTTTGATAAAAAGAGATTCAAAATTCCAAGAATGGAAAAAGAAACGACGTTCAAAATAAATTTTCATTACCACGTAGAGAAAAGGCACGCCTTTTCTCGAAATACGTTGGTTATACCGCAATGTCATTAAGCTAAGGAATTTGATTTTAAATGCTTTGCTCAACAACCTAAATCTACTTTCTGGATGCCCTTACCCTATTCCGAAGGAATCCCTTTGGGAAAGGGAACTCTGTCCAAAAAAGTAAATTTTTTCAGTTTTTCAGCAATAAAACGGTGTTGTTATTGCTAAAAACAAATAAAACAATACATTTAGGAGTCATTCCCTTTAGGGTGAGGGCATAAGAAAGTGCTGTTCAAATCTTTTGCAGAGCAACACATATTTTTAAAACTCTTAGCTTAATGACATTGGGTTATAGTAGGGCGAGAAATCAAATTCCTCCTCTATTCTCACTCACTACACTAACCCATTCTCCTGCTGCCCTGGCTGAAATCCCATTGTTGTACATCGCTTCACAAAGAACACTCGGCAAATAATATTTGCCTTCATAAGCGGCATGAAGTTGTATGCGATACGTGACAGATTGATTCATTCCCAAATCAAAATAAGTATAAACCCTATCGTCACGAATGTCTTGGTATTCACTCAGCGAATTGCTGCCATAAGTGACATTTTGCATACGACTGTTATGAATTTCCCAACCGCTTGGAAAGACTTGACTCAATGCCATTTCTTTATAGTTTTTACCCAAATCAGCTGGATTCGTAACCGTTACTTCTGCAAAAAAATCAGTACCTTGTGTAATGCTTGTTGGCTGAATTGTTTCACCTTTCATATTTTTATATAAAATATTCATAGTCAAGTGATTAGCAGCTACGGTTTGGTCGCCAATTGCTGGTTTTCCACTGTGAATCAAACGGGCAAACAAGATGCCTTTACTGGTATTTTTTAAGGTAATACTTCTTGTCCCTTTGTCAATTTCTAAACCTTTTTGGTACAAAGCAGCTTTACAATTTTGATTGACAATGCCATTTTGACCAATTTTATAAGAAAAAGAAAAAGCATTTTGTGCCGCATCATTGCCCAATAATTTTGCCATTGAAAGTAGTGATTGCGCTACAGACTGCGTTCCGTACCACGTTTGAGAACTCAATTTTTGAGAAATAGAACGGGCAACTTCTCCTGCACCATTTTTATCATTCAAAAGTAAAAGCGTTTCCATGATTTGTGCTTCGTCACGTAAATCAGAGCCATAAGTGTAAGCCAATTCGGTATATGGTGTTACTAATTTTTGCGATTTGCTTATCAAATTTTTAGCTTCTTCGGTTTTTCCAGCCAAGGCATAAGCTGCAGCCAAACGCCAACGGGCAACATTAGAGAGGTCTTTGATTTCTCTCAAACGGTTCATTGCGCCCAACTCTGGCGCACCTGCCGCTGCCAACGTATATAAGCGATATGCTTGGTCTAAATGTCCGCTAAATTCATAATATTCTGTATTTTGAGCTGTCGGATCCCAGCGTTTTGCCGTATTTGTTTGGTAAGTCTTCCACTTTTCAAGAAGTTCTGTTGGAACAGAAAAACCATTTTTTTGTGCTTCTACCAAAAATTGTCCAGCGTAGGAAGTTCCCCAACTGTTCACGTCACGTTGTCCTGACCAATAGGCGAAACCACCGCTTTCTGTCTGAAAACGTTGCAATGATTCAATGCCTGCTTTTACATTGTTAAAAGCGATATTCTTTTGATTGTCAGTGAGTTCTAATAATTTTGATACATACAATTGAGGAAAAACCGCCGATGTGGTTTGCTCTACGCAACCATGCGGATATTCCAATAAATAAGGCAAACGACTGCCCAAATTCAATGGCGGAATAGACGAAATTTCCAAAACACCTTCATTCGTTCCATACGTTCCAATCGGTGAAATCTCAAAAACTTGGCTTTCATTGGCTGCCAATGTTTTTTCCAAAACCTGCGTAGTCCTTGGATTTGGATTGCGCACTTGAATCTCTATGTCTTGCCAAACTTTTTCACCACCACCTTCTGCTATGATTTTGAATTTTGCAACACCTTCTCCATCGTTCACTTTGATGTCAAAAGCGGTTTGCTTTTCGCCAGGCGAAGCAAAAGAAAGGGCTTTTGACTTGTTGCCAGCTATCGCAATCAATCCACTGCTTTCTTGAACGGTGATACTAACATTATTTACCTTTTTTTCCATGGCAAAAATATCAACGGGCAATTTGAGCGTTTCGCCAGGACTCAAAACACGAGGCAAAGTCGCCAATAGCATCAATGGTTTGCGCACTGCTGCTGTGCGAGAAACATTGCCATACGCTCCATTTTCAGCGGCTACCAACATGACCCTTACAGAACCAATATAATTTGGCAACTTGATTTGATGGTGCGCTTTTCTGCCAGGAGCTAAATAAAATGGCCCAATATGGCGAACCACTGGTTTGAAGCGGTTTGCTCTGTTGTTGTCACCTGCTTTTGTGTTGATTCCGTCACCGCCAATACTCAAAATTCGGTCTTGCTCAACGCCAAAAGCTGCCGAAAGAACTTGGTCATACATATCCCAAGTCTTGACTCCGAGTGCTTCACGAGCGTTGAAACTCGAGTATGGGTCAGGTGTCTGAAAACGGGTCAAATCCAATAATCCTTCGTCCACAATCGCCAAAGTATAAGTCATCGCTTTGGAAGATTTTTCACCAACATCAACCGTGAAAGTTTTCTCTGGCTCGAGTGTTTCGGGCATATTTAACCAAGGCTCGAGGCGAGATTCTTTGTTTTCTACATTGATTGGCACAACGCCATATTGTCGAATCGGCAAATCATTGGTGGTTTGACCGTGCGGCTGAACCATCATCACGTGCGCATAAACGGTTGGTGTCATGGCAGGTGTAGCTTTGAACGTAAAATTATTGTTGCCTTTTTTTGCATCAGCCCAATAATGTTCCAATACTTTTGAGCCATTTTCTATCGTTACTAAAAAACGTCCAACTTGCGAACTCGGAATTTCGAGCGTTACTTTTTCACCAACTTCATACTTTTCTTTGTCTGCTTTAAATGGCAAAAGCGATTCAGCAACACGGTTATTTTGACCTTCTTCTTCGCCCCAAGGCGTTCCTGCATTGAAAAAATCGCCCGTTGCGTGACCACCTTCAGGATTCACAACACGTACAAAATACCTTCCCCATTGCGACACATTAACCGTCCATTGGATTTCTCCACGGTCATTTGTTTTCAAAATTTCATTTTTAACGCTACCAATGTGCGCATCAGAATTAAAACTCGACACTTCACTTGGGTTAGAATCCCACCACCAACGCCAATCCACACGGTAAAGTCCAAGATTGAGTGTTACATTTCGAGCAGGATTTCCATTTTTATCAAGTGCAATCAAACGAATTTTGCCATCTTCATTGACATTGATTTCTTTTTGTTGCTCTTTGTTTTTTGGCATCGCTACACCAACATAAACGTCGTAAGGGTGGTAAATCATGCTAAAATTATCTGTACTAAAATCTCCGCCACGCTCAAAAACACGTACTTTGAAGTTCGCCTTCATTTTTCCAGGCGATTTCACACCAAAATTATATTTTAAAGGTACTTGTGCTTGACCAGTTCCATCTAAATAATTTTCAAAAAGTGTCTGTGGTTCGCCCGAAAAAGAACGGACAGGGTCGTCAAAAACGTAATCTGGGTATTTTTCAAAATCAGTTTTTATACTTGAAAATTGAGCTTCGACTTTGGCTTTCAAACCATTTGCGGCAGGCCCAGTTAGCCAATTCGATTGCAAAGTTCCCGTCAAATTTGCATCGCCAGCCGAAAGTTGTTCTTTTCCAAAATCCAACTTGACTTTCAAACGATTTGGCTTAACCGTTTCTATCAAAATCTGTTTTGTAAAAGTAGCTCCACCAACTTTCACAACGGCTGTGTAAGCTCCAGTCGGTGCGTCACTATGCGTAAAAGTCGTCAAATTGTACAGATTATTAAGGCTATTGACAGTCGTAAAGCGTTGCTGAATCTGACCACGAGGATCTTTTAACTCAAATGTAATTGGGTGGTTCGGCGGCAAAGTTTTGTTTCGATTTTCCAAAACAAAATTTAAAAAAATACTATCACCAGGTCGCCAAACGCCTCTTTCTCCATAAATAAAGCCTTTGATTCCTTTTTGTACGTAATCGCCACCAACCGAATAACGACTGAGGTTCAAGGAATTGCCATCTTGCATTTTGACATAACCATGCTCGTTGTTCACTTTTACCAAGCAAATAAACGGATTGCGTTCCAATTGTATTTTACAAATTCCTTCGGAATTGGTCTTACCATGCGCCATTTTTTGATTTTGAAAATCAATAAATTCAACTTCTGCATTTGGAATAGATTGCGTACTTCTCAAATCTGTTACAGCAACAAAACACGATTTATCATTGCCCATTTTGGCAATAACGCCAAGATTTGACGCTAAAACGTTGCGTTTGATGTAGTTATTTCTATAAAAATTAGGACTACAAGGCGAATTATTGTCTTCTTGATAATTGCCATTTTCATCGTAATAATCTTGGTAATCATAAGCAAAAAGGCTTTTCACATCGCCATTTTCGTCCAATTCAACTTCTTTTTCACTCAAAGCAAGGTCAGCAGTTTTCTTTTCTTTCAAATCGTTACATTCATAAGTCGCATATTCTGGTTGAAAACCAACACGTATTTGATACACTGCTGCTGGGTCGCTTTTCACCAACTTTGCAATGTCCAAATTATAGCGAACAAAATTACCTTTGTTGCTCATGCTGTTCAACTCATTCAAGTTTATTTTTTTCTGTAAAATCACTCGACCAACACGCTCCATACCGTAATCGTATTGATTGTCAAGGTCTGATGTTTGTAAAAATTGCAAAACATTGTTGTCAAAAATCTTGAAAACTTCGACATTTACAGCACTCAAATTCACCGCTTCAAAAGGAAACAACAAACCATTTTCACTCGAAGGAATAATCGAACCTTTGCCGCACAACTTCACTTGCGGTTTAGAATCGCCAAAATAAATCGGCGCATTGTACTGCGTTTCAAAACCTTTTCCTTTGGTATTTTTAATTCCTTTTTCACAAAAAACTTTCAAATTGCCAGCAAATTGCGAATTGGCATACAATCGCACCATATTTCTATCCACAACAACGCTTGTCGAAGGGAATTGGTCAAAATGAATCAAACCTGTCAAATCTTGGTTGGGGTCTATCGGGTCAGAGAAATTCACCACTACTTGCTTGTCTTCCGAATCCAACACTTTGACATTCATCACTTTGAAATCTTTGAGCGAAGGAATTTCATAAGATTGGCTTCCTTTTTTGTCCACATTAATCATGCGACCGTCCCAATTAAGTTGCACAGAAGACTGAATATCAGTACGTTGCACTTGATTTACCCAAAAAGAATGTTTTTTATGGTCGTTGCTATGCGTCCAACCAATCACCAAATTGTTGTTATTTTGGCGAGCAGTCAAGATTTTTTCTACACTTTTGTCATCAGCAACATCGCCCGTAGCGATGAAACCTTGGAGTTGTGCATTGCCATAATTGCCCACTTCTGGCGTTTGAACACCTTCAACAGTGACTTCAAAGGCTTGTTTTTTAGCATGAAAATCGAATTGAAATTCACGTGATTCATTCGGAACACTTGGAAAAATTCGGTCTAAACGCACCGAAGCAACGTAGTTTTCGTTATTTTCCATGTTCCCTTCGGTTTTAAAAATGATGGTTTCGGCATCCTCCCAATAGGCTTTGCCAGCCAATTTGGGCGCAATGCTAAAAACGCCATTTTGCAAAGGTTTTCCAACTTGGTCAGGCGATGTTACCGCATGGGCAAAGCGCACTCGAACAGGCGCATTTTGCGCAATTGGGCCCGAAGTAAAGGCATAAACATAGCCAGCAATGTGTTTGGAATTTTTTTGTGCTTTGCGTGAAGCACAAGCGAAGATGAGCATGACAGCCGCAGCTGTCAGCAAAAATGTGGTGAAACGGGTTTTCATAGTAAATTGGAAAAAATTAAAAAAAGTATGTATAGTTTTATTTGAATTTTCTTTTCAACTTCTTTGGGTCTTGTCTAATGGGGAAAACATGTAGAATATGAACTGAATTTTGCATTATTTTCCATTTGTCAGTTCATTAATCCAAGTTTGCATTGCTGTATCAGTCAAAACATTCCCATTTAAAGTACTCTCATAACGCTTTATGATGGTGTCCTCTAAATCGGCAGGGCTTTCCTGTATAAAATCTTCTGGGTGCAGAATCTCTTGAATTGCAAGGTATGCATCGCCCAAAACTTGCTCGTCTTCGATGTCTTCTATTAAATGTAAAATAGATGATTTGTAGGTTGCAGCTGTCATTGTCTAAAAAATTTGAAATTGAAGCATAAATATAGCATTAAAATTCTATAACTATAAAATTTTTTCTACTTTATTTTATTTTTTTCATGAAAAATACGCCAAATGTAGGATAGCGTGCAGCAAAAAATAGTATTTGTAGGTAGGGAATTTAGAATTGTGTGCAATGAACACTCAAAATGAAAATCCCAAACGATAACCGACAATCAAAGCTGGCGTTTGATAACCTTTGCTCAATGGTTCGATGGCATAATTATTTTCTGGGTTGTAGAAATGTGTATCAATGTTCACCTTCCGCACGCCAAATCCGCCAAAAACCTCACTCGTGAACCTATCATTCAACCAAACATAACCAACAGTGATTCGACCTAAATCAAGTTGCGTAATCGAAGATTGTTTGTCAGGAAATGGTGCATTTTCATTGTCTAAATGAATATCAAAGCTGTATTTTCGATACCTTGATGCCAGTGAAAAATACAATCCTTCTGGAATTGTATTGCTTCTACTTGTGGGAAAATAACGCAACGCAACACTCCCATAAGAACCAATCGCTGTTTTGTCCACAACGATATTGTCGCCTAAATCAGTACCTCCAAAACCAATTTCAGTCGCCAAACCGCTTGCCAAACTTGATTTTAAAGTGATGCCCACACCAATTTCTACCGAAAATTTTGGACTCAGCACTCGTTCATAATACAAAGGCATATCGCCAACCAAGGCTGCCAAAGGATTGATTTTGAGCGTATTATAAATCGTTTTACTTTTTTTACTGTCAAAATAATCCTTATTATTGTCGTCATCAAATACTTGAACATCAGATGATTTGCTCGTTTCTGAGCTTTTGACAGGTTTTTTCTTTTTTGATTGTGCCGCTGCATCTATTGAAAAAATTGCGAGGATAAATGCAACAAAAAGGAGTTTATTTTTCATTGTAATATTTTTTTAAGTCAATAACTTTTTTGCAAAGATAATTTTTTTATAAAAATTTTATACTTTTTTTCTTGCAAATGAAAAAAGTTTTTATACTTTTGCACTCTCAAATTACGAAGTATAGCTCAGTTGGTTTAGAGCACTGCCTCGACAAGGCAGGGGTCGTAGGTTCGAATCCTACTACTTCGACTTAAATATCCTTGGCGATTAAAATTGCCACAACAGTAAAAGCAACAAACAATTCATTTTGTTTGTTGCTTTTTAATTTTTTACAAAAATATGATGCTACTATATCAGCTTGCAATACAGTTATTTTCATTGTCGTATTGGATTTTTTCTTTTTTTAATAAAAAAGCAAAAATGGGTTGTGACGGTCGTAAAGAAACGTTTGCGATACTTCAAGAAAAACGAAATTATGACCAAAAACTGGTTTGGTTTCATGCCGCTTCGTTGGGAGAATTTGAACAAGGAAGACCGCTTTTAGAAAAAATAAGAACGCAACATCCTGATTATCAAATACTTTTAACTTTTTTTTCGCCTTCGGGTTATGAGATTCGCAAGAATTATCCTTTGGCAGACATCGTTTGTTATTTGCCTTTAGACAGTGTAAAAAATGCCAAACGATTCATTGAGTTGGCTCGCCCAAATCAAGTATTTTTTATAAAATATGAATTTTGGTTTAATTTTTTAAAAGAATTAACGGATAAAAAAATTCCTACGTATTATATTGCAGCGATTTTCCGCCCGAACCAATATTTTTTCAAATGGCATGGTCGGTTTTTGCAACCTTTTTTAAAAAAAATCACTCATTATTTTGTACAAAATGACACTTCAAAAAAGCAATTGGAGCGCATTGGGATTGGACAAGTGAGCGTCGTTGGCGATCCAAGAATTGACAGGGTTTTTGAGATTGCAAAAAAGCCAAACCTCTACCCTACTATTGCGGATTTTTGTGGTCAAAAACCAGTTTTGGTTATTGGAAGTAGTTGGGAAAAAGACGAAGCGATTTTGATGCCTTTTATCAATGAAAATACCGATTGGAAATTCATCATTGCGCCACATGAAATACACAAAAATCACTTGCAAAATATTGAAAATCAATGTATTAAAAAAATAATACGTTTTTCTAATCTTGAAAAAAACGGTGATGCTGATGTACTTTTGATTGACAACATCGGAATGTTATCTTCTTTGTATCAGTTCGGAAAAATCGCCTATATTGGTGGTGGTTTTGGCGCAGGAATCCACAATACGCTCGAACCAATGGCATACAATTTGCCTGTTATTTTTGGTACAAATTATCAAAAATTTGAAGAAGCAAATGCAATGATTAGTGCTGGCGGTGCATTTTCGATTGCGTCAAAAGAAGATTTTGGAACGATTTTTAAGCAATTGGAAATAGCTGAAAATTGGAAGGCAGCAAGTCTGCAAATTCAACGTTATATTAATGAAAATGTAGGTGCTACAGATAAAATTCTTGACCATTTGAAATTGTTAAAATCTCGTTAAAAACCTAACTCAAACAAGCTCTAAGTATTTTTGAATCGTTTTAAATAAAATCAAAATTATAAATAATCTTGTCAGTACGCTGACGATAAAATCAAAAAAATATGAAAAAAATTATTGTTGCCGTCTGTTTTATGGCGTTTGCATTAGGCGCACAAGCACAATTCAAATGGGGTGCAAAAGTGGGTATCGGAACAGGAAGTCTAAAACCTGAAACATTGGCAACTGCCGCTGGAGATTCCGTCAAATTGGGCATCAAAGAAGCAAAATACGGTTATTATTTTGGACTTTTTGCGCAAATCAAGACTGGGCCTGTATTTTTACAGCCAGAACTTTTATTCAACTCAAATCGAATAGATTATGCGTTTAACAACATCAAAAAGCCAAGTGCCGACAGTATAAAAACTGAAAAGTACAACAAATTAGACATTCCATTATTGGTTGGTTTTAAGGTTGGTCCTTTGCGTGCAAAAGTTGGTCCAGTTGCGCATATCCACATCAACAGTTCTTCTGATTTGAAAGACATCAAAGGCTATGATGAGAAGTGGAAAACGGCACTCTGGGGCTACCAAGCAGGTCTTGGCTTGAATTTTTCTGAAAAATTCCACTTGGATATTCGCTATGAAGGCAATTTCGATAAGTGGGGTTCTCACATCAATATTGGCTCAAAAACTTATACTTTCCAACAAGGTGCGCCTTCAAGATGGTTGGTAAATGCAGGTTATGCGTTCTAAATTCTAATAAACTACGTAGGATTGGAACACTGATTGAACTGATTTTTAGGATTTATCATGATAATACCTATAGTAAAATCTTAATAAATCCTAAAAATCAGTCTAATCAGTGTTCTATTTTTTTAGGATTTCTACTGTAACGCTTTAAGTTTTTATCTTCTTCAAAATCGCATCCGCTGCATCTCGACCTGTCTGCGCAGCACCGTTCATAAAACCTTGAAAAGCATCGCTACAATGCTCTCCTGCAAAATACAATTGGTCAATCGTTGTTTGTGTATGAGGTAAGATTTCCGTGTAATGTCCTGGTGCAAAACACGTATAAGAACCCAAAGAAAGGCTGTTTCCTTGCCAATGATAACGGTGAATTTCACTGTTAAAATTTTCACTTGCACCTTGAAAAACAGTTTCTAATGCAGGCAAAAACATATTTTTCAAACCATTGCTATCCAATTTTCCAATATTTTCGCTTTGATTTCCACCATAAAAAACAGTGTATCCAGCATTGCTTTTATTTTGCAAAAGGCTATTGTCCCAACCGCAAGCAAACTCATCTGAAAAAACATTGCCGAGGTACTTTCCGTTTTTTTGGTTTTGCCAAAACGAATTTTTAAAACCCAATAAAATTTTTCCATTTGCGCCCAATTGGTAATTGTTAATAGCATTTATTTTTGGAGGAGTAAGGTTTGCCTTTTTAAGATTTACGCTACGGAGTTTTGTAAATGGCAAAGCAAAAACAACAATATCAGCTTTCACAATACTTTCTTTTCCGCCTAAAAAAGTCAATAAATAAGACTTATCATTTTTCTTTTCTACTTGCAACAAAGTACAACCTTGCTTGATTTGAGCCTTCAACTCTTTCTCTAATCCCTTTATAATCAGACTATTACCTCCTTTCACTTTGAAACGCTCATCACTTTCACCATACATAGAAAACTGATTGTGCGAATGATCCGAAGTCATTACCGTAAGCATATTGAGCGCAGACTGACGTTCTGTTTCCCAACCATATTCAGATAAAAATGCTGTATTCAAAAGTTCTTTTAACCAACCCGTAACGCCCAAAGATTCAATATATTCATTCAAAGGCATATAATCGAATTTCCGAAAAGCTGCTTTGTCTTTTTTGATTTTCTCTAAATCAGACTGCAATATTGACGCAAAAGGCTTTAGAGCTTCTACAATATTTTTATCAGAATAATGTTTTTTATCAAAAAAATACGTTTCGGGAATCAATTGTTTTTGGGATTTAATGTCGATGGTTTCGAGGTTAAACTGTTTGATGAGTCGCCACATCTCACTATGATTCGTATCAATAAACTCTGCGCCCATTTCTGTCGTTAGTCCCTGACCCAAAAGATTTTCTTGTGTAAAAATCCTGCCACCGATACGATAACCCGCTTCGTAAATCGTAGAAGTTATTCCCGCTTGTTTCAAGACCCAAGCTGTATTTAATCCTGCAATACCTGCCCCAATAATGGCAATTCGAGGCTGTGTTTTTTCAGAAAAAAATTGGCAAGAAGAGAGTGTACTTGCCGCACCGAACATGGCTGTTTGAGTTAAAAACTGACGACGGTTTAATTTTTTTTGCTCAAAAAAATCTTCCACATCGCTTGTTTCTACATTCTGAGCAGCATTAATTTTCTGAATATTTTGGACAATTTGTTGCGCTAAATTAGTTTTCATAAAAGATGTTTGAAGCAAAGTTAAATTGTTAAATCGAAATAGACAATTTTTTAATAAAAAATTGATACTTTTGCAGCGTAAAAAAGAAATATAAACAAATGAGATTTTCACTTAAAGAATACAATACTTTCGGAATCAACGTTTTGTGCCATAAAGTTGTCCGTGTCAAAAGCCTTGACCGCTTGGTAGAAGCCATCGAAAAAGATGCTTCTGACAAACTAATTATTGGTAGCGGTAGCAATATTTTATTCACAAAAGACGTTGAAGAAACGGTTTTAATCAACCAACTGATTGGAAAAAGGGTAATCAAAGAAACCGAAAAATACGCTTACGTAGAGTTTGCCAGTGGCGAACTTTGGGACGATTGCGTGGAGTGGGCTATCGAAAATGATTTTGGCGGTATCGAAAACCTCAGCATGATTCCTGGCACAGCTGGTGCTGCACCAATTCAAAACATTGGTGCGTATGGTGTCGAATTGTCTGATGTTTTTGTTTCCTTAGATGCTTTAGACTTGATTTGGGGCGATAAAAAGACTTTTACTAAAAAAGAATGTGCCTTTGCTTATCGTGATAGTATTTTTAAAAATGAACTAAAAAATCAGTATTTCATCACTTCTATTACTTTGAAATTGACAATTGATGACCACAAACTCAACATGGATTATGGCGACATCAAGAAGGTTTTGGAGGACAATGAAATTGATGAACCCGACATTGCAGACATCAGTGAAGCAATTGGAGAAATCCGAATGTCAAAACTTCCAGACCCTGAGGAATTAGGCAATGCTGGCTCTTTTTTCAAAAATCCGATTGTCGAAAAAGAAGAACTGGAACGTTTAAAAACGGCTTTTCCAGAAATCAAATTTTTTCCTCATTCTGAAAAAAAGAAATACAAAATCGCAGCTGGCTGGCTGATTGAACAGTGTGGCTGGAAAGGACACCGCAGCGAAGATGCAGGCGTTCACGACAAACAATCCTTGGTATTGGTCAATCATGGCAAAGCAACTGGCGGAGAAATTTTATCCCTGTCCAAAAAAATCCAAAAAAGTGTCAAAGATAAATTTGGCATTTCGTTGAGTCCAGAAGTAAATATACTATAATTCAAAAACCTAAATTTTAATTTTTTAATAATGAAAAAAAATTTCATTTTCAGTTTGGCTTGCATTTTATTCTTTTTAGCTTGTAAAAAAGACATCGCACCGATTACTTTTAGCAAACAAAGCATCAAACAAGAAGCTCCTTTCAAAGACAGTCTTTCATCTTTCAACGTTGTAGTCAATTATTTGGTCGCAGAAGGCGCAACGCCCGAAGTCATCAAAAGTATAAATGACACTTTGCAGAACGAAATTGCTATGAATTTTTTAAGCATGAGCGACGATACCGTTTTTCAAAAAATGGATATTAATTCCGCTTTGCAAAAATTCAGAACAAGCTACGATAATATGCTCAAAGAACAAGACGGAATCCCTGAAAGTGAACGTTTTAATTTGAATTATGAAGTGGAAATGGATTTTAAAGAAATGAGCCGCAACGAAAAAGCTGTTTGTATCTCAGGTTCAAATTATTTTTATACGGGCGGCGCACATCCAAATGGTTTCACTTCTTACTATGTATTTGATAGCCAAACAGGAAAAACTTTTTTCTTAGAAAACTTGGTAAAAGACAAAGCAAAAATGATTGACTTATTGGAGAAAGAAGTCCGTAAGGTCGCAGAAATAAAAGAAGGCGTGTCATTGGAGTCCGAAGGATTTTTTCTTGATGAAACAACAAAAAGAATTCCTTTGCCTTTGAATTTTGCACTTTCAGAAGACAAAAAAGGAATTTCATTTATTTATAATCCTTATGAAATAGCGTCGTATGCTGCTGGACCAATTGCTTTTACTGTTCCTTTCGGTGCATTGGAAGGTATTTTGGATTTAGAAAAAATTAAATAATGCTTAGAGATGTTATCATTATCGGTGGAGGCGTTTCAGGACTAACCGCTGCCATATATTTAGAAGAAGAAGGTCTGAAACCATTGCTCATAGAAGCAACGGGAAGGGTTGGTGGTCGAATCAAAACCGATCATTACAAAGGTTTTTTGTTGGATAGAGGTTTTCAAATACTGCTTACTTCTTATCCAGAAGTAAAAAAAACATTGGATTTTGATGCTATAAATTTGCAAAAATACGCACCTGGCGCATTGATTTTAGGTGAAAATGGTGAAAAAAATATTGTTTGTGATCCATTTCGTGAACCTTCTAAAATTTTTGCATCGGCATTTTCATCTATTGGAAGCCTTGCTGACAAATTCAAAATATTGGGTTTGACCAGAAGGCTAAAAAAGAAATCTGTTGCTTCCATTTTTGAAGGAGAAGACTACTCTACTCTAGTATATTTGCGTGACAATGATTTTAGCGAAGACATTATTGAAGACTTTTTTATTCCATTTTTTTCAGGTATTTTTTTAGAGCCAAAACTCAAAACAAGCCGAAAAATGTTTGAATTTTTATTCAAAATGTTTGCCGAAGGCTACGCTACAATCCCAGAATTGGGAATTGGTCAGATTCCGATTCAGCTCAAAAGTCAATTGAATTTGACAGAAATAAAATTCGATGAACGAGTAACACACATCGAAGGAAATAAAGTTTATACCAATAAAAACGAGTGTTACGAAGCGAAAAAAATCATCATCGCAAGCGAAGCGATTGGCTTGGTAAAACATCATCGAAAAGAAGTAAATAGCAAATATTTTGGCACATCTGTCATGTATTTTAGTGCAGATAAATCGCCAATCAAGGATAAATACATTGCTTTAAACGCCAAAAAGAATAAAATTATCAATAATATCAGTGTCCCTTCCAATATTTCGTCCGCTTATGCGCCAAAAGGAAAACACCTGATTGCATTGAGTACCGTCGGGCTTGCAACAGATAGTCAAGCACCTTACCTCGCTCAAATCAAAGCAGAAATGAGTGAATGGTTTGGCGAAGAAGTTCACCAATGGGAACACCTCAAAACGTATCATATTCCGTATTCGTTACCTTCGCAAGAAAAGGTGAGCTATGATATTTTGCCAGAAAAAATGATTGTTGGTGAGCATATTGTTTTGGCTGGCGATTATTTGAGCAATAGTTCCATCAATGCCGCCATGAAATCGGGGCGTTTGGCAGCAGAAATTGTTGTTAAAAGTATTGGAAAAATGTAAAAATTTTTTCATTTCAAATAATAGTATTATCTTTGTTTTATGAATAAGGAAAAAATTAAAAAACACTATAACAATTTTTATTTATGAGAAAAATCACTTTATTTTCAATTTTAGTAGTTTTTGCTACGTTATTGTACAATTGCCAACCTAAAAAAGACCAACAAACTGTCGCATTTAATCCTTCACAAGCGGCTGGCGGAAAAATCGTTTATGTCAATATTGATACGCTTTTGGACAAATATAACTTGTACAAAGACAATAAAAAACAGTTAGAAGACGATTACAAAAAAGCCGAAGGTGCTATCGCTGGCAAACTGGAAAGTTTCCAAAAGAGAGTTGCTGATTTTCAAAGAAAAGTATATGAAACGCAACAAAAAGCACAAGATATTGCTCCAGTAGAATTACAAAAATTAGAAGCTGACTTTGGCGCACAGCAAAAAAGATTGGGCGAAGAAGAACAATCTTTGATGAAACAACGTGAAAGTTCAGCTGGCGAATTGGAAAAAAAATTAGCTGATTTGCAAAAGAATTTGAAAAATAAAATTGACGAATATTTAGAGAAAATCTCCGCTGAACGTGGCTACGACTATGTTTTGATGAAAGGTGCTGGCTATTCTGTCCTTTATGGCAACAAAGGTTTGGACATCACTACCGAAACCATCAACGCCGTCAATGAAATCTATGCAAAAGAGAAAAAATAGAAAGTGAGAAAGTGAGAAAGTGAGAGAGTCATTTGGAATAAGATGAAGATTTTCTTTCTACTTTTTAAATTCAAGAATGTAAGAAAAACGCCTACGTTTGTAAAAAATGTAGGCGTTTTTTTATTTTGAAAAAAAGTTACAAACAATCTTAACGTGAGTACCTTATAGTATGTATTTTTCAAAATAACTCAAATAATTACACTTAGAAGGTTTTATTTTTAAATAAATTACTATATTTGCTAAACTTTATAGTACACCTAATTTTATTATGAAAAATAACCTACGTTTGGCACTTGTTCCTGCCGCAATTATTGCCTTTTTACAATGCTTGGTGAGCTTTGGATTCATCGGTTTAGATGCCAAATTGATGTTGGTCTTGCGATGGATAGGTTTGGCTTCTGTTGCCTATTTTGCTTGGAAATCAGATAAAAAAATCACCTTTTGGATTCTTCTTTGTCTTTTTATTGGGGCGGAAATCGGCTATGATTTTCCTGAGTTTGGGAAAAATCTTGATATGTTGAGTAAAATCTTCTTAAAACTCATCAAATCAATCGTTGCGCCATTGTTGTTTGCGACTTTGGTCGTTGGCGTGGCTGGTCATGGCGATATGAAACAAGTTGGGCGCATGGGCGTTAAGGCATTTTCATATTTTATAGTCGTTACTTCGATTGCGTTGGTTTTTGGTTTGGTATCTATCAACCTCACAAAAGCTGGTTTTGATAAAAATATCAACCGTGAAAAAGCGGAAAAACTCCAATCAAAAGCCTCTGGTGTTAAGAAAAACTGGAAAGATTTGGCTGCGCCAATGGTCATGGACAGGACGGAAAAAATCCTTGGACAGTACGAGGCTGCGCCAGATTCGATGAAAAGTATTGTCGTTCAGAACGGGATAGATTCTTTGCAAGCTACTTTTGTAGCCGCTAAAAAAACAGCTGATATTCCGCCAAAACAAGATATGAAAGACTTTTTTGTCAATATTTTCCCTGAAAATATTGCAAAAGCTGTTGCAGAAAATCAAGTTCTGCCCGTGGTGATTTTTAGCCTCTTATTTGCTTTTGGTATCTCGATGACCGAAGAAGAACACAAACGTCGAATGTTGAATTTTTGTGAAAGTTTGACCCAAGTCATGTTCAAATTCACCAATTTGATTATGTATTTTGCACCATTAGGCGTTTTAGGCGCAATGGCTTCGGCAGTTTCTGCCATGGGCTTGGATGTTTTTATTCCGATGTTAAAACTAATCGGAACACTTTATATGTCCTTATTTTTCTTTGTTTTAATCGTTTTCGGAGGTATTGCGTTGGTGATGAGAATCAATATTCGCAGTTTTTGGAAAGCAGTACAAGAGCCTGTTTCGATTGCTTTTGGCACAGCATCAAGCGAAGCAGCCTTAGGGCCTGCAATGCAAGCCTTGAAAAAATATGGTGTTCCAGAACGTTACGTTTCTTTTGTTTTACCAACAGGAATGAGCTTTAATTTAGATGGTTCTACCTTGTACTTGAGTTGTGCAGCGGTTTTTGTGGCGCAAGCCTCTAACCACGAAGTAGCGTTCAATATTGGAACACAAATTACGATGCTTTTGGTACTTTTGGTTTCGAGTAAAGGAATCGCAGGTGTTGCACGGGCTTCACTGATTATTTTGATGGGAACTATCGGGCAATTCGGGATTCCAGAATGGCCTATTTATTTGATTTTGGGCGTTGATGTTTTGATGGACATGGTTCGTACAGGCGTAAATATGCTTGGAAACTGCTTGGCAACTGTCGTTATTGCCAAATGGGAAGGCGAATTTGAAGAAGCTGAAAGTTAAATAATCCTAAACTACGGAGAAGTCAAAAACAAACTCATTTGGTTTTTTTAAGACTTTTCCGTAGTTTATCACAATAATGTAATGCGATGGAAGTCTGACAAGTGCCGAAAAATTTTATGAGCTTCTTTTTCCAGAAGGTCTTGAATTACCGTTTTAGATTTTCCACCAAGCTGGAGCTTGGTGTTAGGACAGTTATACTATAAATTCACAATTTGGTAAAGCATCTTTTATTTCCTGAGGAATTGAAATTTTGTTCTCATTCCATTGTTTACGATTTTCTTGGAAAATACACTTTTTTAAGTTTTTCAAATGCATTACTTCTTTCGGAAATGTAGAGAACTCATTTCCACTAAGATTCACAACTTCTAAATGTTGCAATTTTTCAAAGGATGCAGGCAATTTTACGAGAAAATTATTTGCTAAATTTAAGTCTTTTAGAGCATACAGTTTTTCAAGCTCTTCTGGTAATGATGAAATTTGGCAACCCGAAACATCTAATTTTTCTAACCCAGAATAATCTAAAATTTCCTTTGGAAAAGGATACGGAGTAATGTATGGATATATGAAAGATGTATTGTAATCGGGTGTTCCTTTTATGAATATATCATTGAAATTCAAATAGTTATCTATAATATTTTTATCTAAAATATGTTTTTTCAGCGAGTTGCTATTTTTTTCTTGGGTAAAAATATAGCGACCACCATAACTATAATTATCATAAATAAAAGAAGCAATTTTACTCCAATTAATCTCATTGCTAAAAGAAGAATACTTTTTTATAGACTTGAAAATATCTTTTTCTAATTCGCTTTTCCTCCATTGATGTACCTGCGATACACTCCCTACATTGAATAACATATCACGTTTATTAAGTACTTCTAAAACACTGGGCGAAGCATTAATTTGAATTATTTTTTTCAATTCAGCCTTCACTTTTTTATCATCGCAAACTTTATACGCATAAAAAAGCTCTTCTAAAAGTGTTTCTGGCATACCACCGCCTTTAATAATTTGTATCGCCAATTCAACATTTGTTGAATCAGTACTTGTTAGCAAACGAGCCAGTTGCTCTATTTGTCCATCTGCTTCATCTGTGATTTCTAATAAAAAAGGTTTTTCTATCGTGTTAAAAAAATCGTTCAATTCTTTTTCTGACCAAATGGTATATGATTTTTCCGATGTTGTCTCTCCAAAGTTTTTGGGGCTTGTGCCTAAGATAATATGTGTTGTTTTTTCTGTAATTTTTATATCGTAAGCGATTCCGTTTTCTTTGAGTTTTTCTTTAATTTCTTGTTTTGGCATATTCGTAGTGCCTAAAATGCTGACAAAACAACCTTTTTCTAATGGTTTATTGTTTGTTCTCGTCAATATTTCTTGATTAACTCTTGTTCGTAATGATAAAAAATTAATTGATACTATCTCTAAAAGCGACTTCAAACTAATATTTTCACTATCTATTGTACCTGTCAAAATGCCGAAAGCCTCTCGATAGCTTTCCGTATCTAAGCCTGTTTTTTCAAAAGCCTTGTTAAAACTCAATATTATTTCAGCAGGCGAAGACTGTGTATCGCTCAAAATTCCTCGAATATTTTTCAAACTTGGGATTTGAAAAATAATAGGAGGTGCATTGACAAAGCCATTTTGGCGTACATCGAGTACTTGAATAATCGTATTTTTCAGCGATTCAGGTAAGGCATTTAGCTTATTTCTTTTAGCATAAATACCTCGAAGGTTAGTCATTTTTTCAAAAATATCTGGTAAAACTTCAATGTTGTTCCTTGAAAAAGTTAATTTCATCAAATTCGTCAAGTGCCGCATCGAAAATGGAAGATTTGTCAAATGGTTATTTGACAAATCAAGGCTCGTCAAATTTTTCAACAATCCAATTTCTTCTGGCAACTCGTAAAGATTGTTGTTTTCGAGATTCAAAACCTTCAAGTTTGTAAATTTTCCAATTTCAGCTGATAATTCTGACAAATTTTGGTTTTCCAAACTCAATGTTGTTACCTGAGATAGTGTTTCATGCGCTAAGGCTTGTGTCAATGATTTGAATTCCATATCGTTTTTTTATAAATTAATAATTTTCCACCAAGCTGGAGCTTGGCGGTACGTTTCCACCAAGCTGGAGCTTGGCGTTACATTTTCGCCAACAACAATTTTCCAACGGCTGGTACGGCATACAGTTTTTTCAAACTCTTTTTGTCTGATTTGACGATTTCTTGCGCCATCGCAAGGCGAAGGTCGTTTGGAATGAGTTCGAGGAGAATGAATTGTTTGAGGTTTTCAAATTGTTTGTCGTTAAGGTCGTCTTTGCGGAGCAAAATATGATTGGAAAGACGGGTCATAATAACCGACAAAATATCCATGCGTTTGGTTGCGCCTTCTACCAAGATTTTGATGCGTTTTTCGATGTTGTCGAACTCCTTTGTGTCGAGGATTTCTTCGGGCGCAACGATTTTGTCCATTTCCATATTGATAAACGTGATAAACGAAATCGTCGTATTACTTTCCAAACAACCATCGCCTAACATCTTGACCAAATCAAGGTTTTCTTTCAAGTTTTCGATGTTTTTAATGGCATCAAAAAACTGCACCAAAGAGCGTGGCGTTGTCCGACGACCCGTTACAATTTCGGGATATGTCAGCACAAAATCAATACCTCTCGAGTCAATATTGGCTTGTTCTGCCCATTTTGACCAACTTTTCACATCAAATTCCATCGTAACATGAATCATACGGGTCAGCATGGCATCGTCCATTGTCGTAACAGAATAATCGCCGCCGTCAGGGTTTGCTGTCAAAACAATCAGCCATTTTTTCGGCATTTTCCAACTGACCAACTCATAGTTTTGCAACAATTGCATGATTCCTCGTAGGATTCTATCATCTGCACGGTTCACGTCGTCTATCAAAAAAATGCCTGGACCTTCGGCTGTCGGCACCCAATCGGGCGCAACAAAACGGGTTTGTGACAAGCCAGTTTCGCTATTGGTTTCGATTTTTGGCATACCGACCAAATCGCCCATTTCCTCAAATTGTGCGGGTGCAATATACACAAACGGATAGCCTCGCTCTGTTGCTGCCGCCTTTACAATATCCGTTTTTCCGATACCGTGCAAGCCCCAAATACAGACAGGCGTAGGGATTTTTGACGCATCGCCTTCAAACGAATTGGTCAAAATATGCGCTAAAAAGCGGTCAATTTGCTCGCCATTTGCTTTCGAGCCGTAGGTAATATAATTAAATTGTTTCATGTAATCTCCCTAAATCCCTACCCAAGAGGGACTTCTAAATGTAGCGTATTCTACTTAGTTTATTTTTCAAAAAAGTGTCTGAATGTAATTGACATTCAGACACTTAGTAAAATTTAAAATGTAAAAGTCTAAATTTAAAATTCAAAAGTCCTGTTAATCAGCAACTTATGAGTTAAAACTGTGCTAGTTATTTTTTTCGTTTCACTTATGTTTTAATTTGCCCGCAAATTCAAAAAATAATTAAAAAAGCGTACAATTTACCTCGTAATTAGCGTTCCTTCCCTTTTGGGGAAGGTTAGGATGGGGCTGTTTGCAACTTCGCCTTCCTTCCTGGCAGTGCTTCAAATATTTCATCTGCTGCTTTGATGCCATCTGAGGAAATAACCCAAAGAATCGGAAAAACAGGTGTGACGGTCGGAATCGCGGCATAACCATCTGTGAAATAAATCAAGCCATCGGGCTGGTATTTTTCGTTGCCAAAACGAATAGGGTCATTGAAATCAGTACCGCCGCCGCCATGAATCACATCGGGCGTTATACCTTTGTAAAGATATGTTTTTTGAATTTTGGCATCACATTCTACCACCATAACTTCTGCACCTCGTCGCCAAATATGATACAATTCATTGAAAAACTGCTCGTATTCAGACTTGCCAATACTGCCCGAAGTATCAATCGCAACCAAGAGCTTTTGAAAGTGTTTTATCTTGATACCAGGCGTAGTACCATAGCGTTTTGAAGGACGTTTCAAAGTGTTTTTAACCCGTGTTTTGGCAGAACTTTCTGCAAATAATTTCAAAACCCTACGCCAATCCACCAAAGGTAATGACTTGACTAACAAGGTTTTAAGTTGTATCTGAATACCAGCGGGCAATGTGCCAATAGATTTCAAAGGCGTTTTATCGTGTGCGATTCGGATAAGATTTTCAGTAAAAGCATCAATCAAATCTTTTTCAATATTTGACTTGCTGTAAATTTCTCGCCATTGTCCGTGACGTTCCAAACCATGGGAAGTATCAGTGATATTAGCCAAGTTTTGAGCCGAAGTGCTGCCGCTAAGATTGCCATTACAATTGCAATTTTGTTGCAATTTTTCCAATTCTTTGTAGTAATAATAATAAGTTTGGTCAGGCAATAAATTCAGTTCTGGAAAAGTGGTCAAAAAGATAGATTCGTCGGGCAATTGCGCTCTTTCGATGTATTGATTCACGACCAAATCCATCGCAATATTCAATAATTTTCTATCAAAAGTAGGTTCATTGACCAGCAAATGCTTGAAAACGATGTGTAAAATCTCATGTTTCAGTACGCCGTAACGGTGTTTTTTGTCTATTAAAAAATTATTCCAAAAATCGGCATTGACAAATAAAGTATAGGTATCAAAGCGCAGCCCAACCGCCATTGTATCAATTCCTGATTCGGCAGTAACCACTTCTTTGTTTAAAGTACTAAACAAATGCGAATAAAAAGGCTCACGCAAAAGGAGTTCGATACTCGTGCGGGTTACTTCTTCAAGGATTTTATTTGAGGCGTTTTGCATCTTTTATATGCTGAAATTGAAGCGATTATCATAAAAAGCGACAATTTTTATAAGATTGTCCTCGACTTTGTAAATCATAGAAAGGCGTTTGTTAATCGTGCAACGGCGTATGTTGATGTCCAATTCAGATTTAGGACAAAGGTATTTGTTTTGGCTTATGTTTTCGATAAGTAGCTCTACGGCATCATCAACTTTGAGCGCTGCATCTGTTCCAAAACGCTCAACGAGATAAGTAATCAAATCCGCATAAATATCTTTTGCAGTATCAGACCAAATGATTTGGAACATAGTTTTATGCTTTTTTCAAAATTTGATTAATTTGTTTTCTCACGGTTTCATGCGTATTCGTTTTGCCTTTATCAAGGTCACTTAAACCTTGTATGATAAGTGCATTTTCGCCAATTGTGATACCTTCAAAATACAGTTTTTCATCTGTTTTTTGACGAGAATATAGGAAAAATGCCTTAATTTCTTCTAATAAAAGCGTATCTTCCGTTTCAGAAAGTAATTGTCTGATGTCTTTTTTTATTGCTGCTGCCGTCATTGTTTAATAATTTTTATACAAAAATAGTTTTTTATTTGGAAAATACAAAATATTTATCGCTATATATCTTTATGTTATTCCTGATTCGGCAGCAACGATTTCTTTGTTCAAAGTGCTAAACAAATGCGAATAAAAAGGCTCACGCAAAAGGAGTTCGATACTCGTGCGGGTTACTTCTTCGAGGATTCTATTTGATACGTTTTGCATAAACAGCAGTTAAATTTTCTTTATCTTCATCGGTCATACCTTTCCATGAAATAGTTTTACGTCCTTTGCATGGTTTTACCTCCTCTGCCTTTGGTACTTTAATTGGTTCATTCAAGTTAGAAACACTTATATCACCTATATGTCATACACCACAATATCTTCACAACAAGAAGTCATTTTGTATTTATCCATGATTTTTTCTTTTTTATCGTACAAATATAATACAAAAATTGTAACTATTTACGACTTTTGCATTTTTTTCACCACGGAGAAACGGAGAACACTGAGTTTGAAAAAAAAATTAGCCTTCGGCTAATTTTTTGCCTCCGTGACCTCCGTTTCTCCGTGGTAAAGAATAAAAAAAGTCTTCCTTCTCGCCAAAGCGAAAAAGAAGACTTTTTTATTTTTTTTTCAAAAATATTATTATTTCAAAATCGTAATATCACCTCTATAAACAACACCATCAGCAAGATTCAAACTCAAAATATAGTAATATGTGCCTTGTGGTAAATCATTGCCATCACCGTTTGTGCCTTGCCATTCGTTTTTGTAAGGACGTTTTTTGTAAACAATATCGCCCCAACGGTTCATCACAATCAGTTCCGCTTCTTTAAAACGCTCAGGCTGAAACTCAATGGCATCAATACGGAAACCATCGTTCAGACCATCGCCATTTGGCGTAATTGTATTCGGAATGACCACATCTTTACAAGCTGATGGGTCGCCAGTAATGCTAATTTTCACCTCAGCAGTATCTCTATAAATTGGGCAATTTTTACTCGAAACAACATACTTAAATGTTTGTACACCAGCGTAACAATCAGATGGCTTGTATTTAAAGCCTGTCTTGGTTGCCGCAGTGTCTAATGTTCCATATTCAGGTTTGCTAATCGCTTGCAAAATCCAAGATTGTGTAAATTTCAAGTTGTCATTCAACGTTACTGGAACTGAAAAAAACTCGCTTTTATTTTTTTGTATAGTATTGTCATCTTTCGCATTGATTGGTTTTTCTACAAAAACAACCATCGTGTCCGCAGCGAAATCAGGGCAACCTTTGGCTGACGAAGTCCAAACAAAAATGTTTTTACCCATTTCCAAACTATTAATTTCAGTGATATTGTTTGTTTTTTCTTCAATAAATGCTTTTCCAAACGTCGTCCAAACACCAGAACCATTCGGAATAATTGTAGCGGTCAAAGTCAATGGTGAAGCTGTACACAAAAGTGTATCTGCACCAGCCAATCCTTTTGCAGGATAAGAAAACTTAATGGTATGCTTTGCAGAATCCGTACAACCGTTGTCATTTCTTTTGGTAACCAAAACATAAATACCAGCTGTTTCCGCTACAGCGGTTTGTGTTTTTTCAGTACCACCTTTTATTTTTCCGCCATTGCGTGCTGTCCACTCGTAATAATCCGCATTTTGAGAACCTGAGCCATTCAACAATATTGGGTCGCTACCACAAGTCAAATCTTTCAATCCTTGAATTTTTGCATTCGGAAGTTCTTTATTTTCAGTAACCGTAACAGAGTCCACCGCTTCACAACCATTTTTTGAATTGGTAACAGTCAAGGTATATTTACCGCCTTTGGTGATGATTGGCACTAACGAAGTTGCATTATTCACTGGACTACCGTCAGCAGCTGTCCATTTGAATTTATAGTCAGGATTCAAATCCGATTTTCCATTGAGTTGTATTTGAGTTGTCAAACAAGTCAAAACAGTATCTTTTCCAGCATCTACTTGTGCAGGTTGGTCAGCTGGTGGCAAAACGGTTACTTTCGCAACACTTTCACATTTGCTATATTTATGTTTTACTGTAAAAATATAAATACCTTGTTGATTCACAGTTACGATTGGAGTGTTTTTGCCTTTCACTATTTTTCCTCCAAGCGAAGGCGGCAAAGTATCTACTTTCCAAGAATAAATATAATCGTTTCCTACGGAAGAACCAGCACTTGCATCAATCACCAAATCTTTTCCTTTACAATCAAGATTGTACTTTGATTGCGCTTTTGCAACCGCTGTTTTTGAACGACAATCAATAACTTCAACCGTATCAATAGAAACACAATTGGCATCATTTCTTACCAAAAGCACATATTTTCCGCCACAATCTACTGTCGCAATGGCATTTTTTTCATTTTGAATAAAACAATTGTTGCCTACACCTGTTGCCCAAGTAAAGTTTTTGATAACACCACCTGGCGTTGTACTCATATCGCCATAAAGCTGAACAGAAGCATTGTCACAATTCAAAGTGTCCTTTACAATAGCTAATGCTTTTGGCACATTTGGGTCAGCTGTTACGATTGTTTTCTCTACTGCACTACAACTGTTTGCTGTATTCGTTACGGTTACGATATATTCACCTGCTGTTTTTGCAAAAGGATTACACTTATTAGGTGTTCCATCAATAGTGCCTGTTGCAGAACTCCATTTGTAGGTTAAATTTCCAGCTGGCGTTGAAGCACAAGCACTCAACTGAACACCAATAGAATTGGTACAAGCAATAAATTGATTACCCGTAGTGATGATATTCGGAACATCTGGTGCTTTCAAAACTACTACATTACTCGTATCTATACAACCGTTGTCACAATTCGTCACTTGCAAATAATAGGCTTCTGGCGAAAGCGCAACCGCTGTAATCGAAGAGTCTGAACCTTCAAATACACCATTGGTACTCAACCATTTATACTTGTAATTAGTACCTTTTGAAGAACCTTTGCCATCTAAAACAACTTTACTATTTGCCTTGCACTCAATAATACCAAGAGCTTTTGCAACAGCATCAGGTGCTTTGAGGTCTGAATTTAACTCAAATCTTACCGCTACTTTTTTCGTAGGAACACTCGCATCTGTAATGGTCACATAATAAACGCCTTTTGCCAATGGTTTTACAGTTGGCGTTGTGGCGTTGTTTGCATTAGGACTCCATAAATAGGTGTAAGGAGCTGTTCCTCCACCAACTTTTATACCGATTGAACCACCGAAAGGGTCTTTACAATTCGGCATTACAAAAGTCGTATCGGTTACTTTGATGGCACTTTGAATACATATTTTGCCAATATTGGAATTAATTTCAATATTTTCTTGTGTTTGATTGTTGTAGGCAGCAATAGCCGTAGGAATTGCTGTTAATTTTATATCAGAACAACCCAAAAGTCCTGTAGGTTGAAAACAAACTTGATACAAAACCGTATTTGCAGGCAATGTCAATGGGGAAGATGGACTTTCAATTGCCAAAGTATAAAAACCAGAATCTTCTGCCTTGGTGGTACTTGTCGTAACATTTACCGTAGGCGCAAAAGGATAAATATTTTTTATTTCAATAAATTTTAGAACTTCAGGATCCCACTGCATAGTATATTGCAGTGCAATTATACTATCAATTTTTGAACCTTTTATATCAATACAAAAATTTTGTCCTGCATCGCCTGTATAGTTAGGAATATTTACCTCAACTGGGTCAAAATCTGTTTTCAAAATATTAATTTTACCTTTCGTTCCAGAAAGCCCAACATTTTGATTGTTGGAAGTCGCTGTTACAACATTTGGTGCTGGCGAAGTTGGACAATTAACAGGACAGATAGACCCCTGCGGACCAATTGCTTTGAAACAAAGTTTGAACAATAAAGTACCGTTAGGCAAGGTCAAGTTATTTGTTCCTGCCAATGCTGCTGACCAAAATATTTTTCCCGTTCCCGTGACTGGATTAAAACTGTAAAATGGCGTATTTGTTCCATTTGGAGCAAATAAGGGATTAATCATTGAGATACTTTCAAATTTTAACTTTGAAACATCCCACTCTAAGTCATATTCAAGTTTTGTTACTTTTGTAAAATCATCTACAGTATAAGCGATGCAAGCTGTATCATTCTGCTTGACAACTTCCGTAGTACCAATTAATTTTACTGGCTTTAAAATAGGTAATACGGCTTCTATTTTTCCACAAGGAGGCTTTGGTTTGTAATCAATAATTTGCGCTAAATTATTACTAAACTCTATGTCAGAGTTCCCTACTTTTGACAAACAGATTTGATCTGTTTCACCAACAGCCATTTTCACTCTAAAGCAGAGTGAAAAAACAGTTGAGCCATTTGGAAGTGTCGTTCCGTTTCCGATTGGGTTTTCATACAATAATCCTAATTTACCCGTTGGCGTGAACGACGTATTTATAGTGAATTGCGCAGGATTTATAACACCATTATAATTGGTAATTCCTACATAATCTAACTTTGTATTGTCCCAAGAAAAACCAAATTGAGCTGCTTGGATATTAATAAAACTATCTACTTTGAAATCAACACAAACCGTATCACCTGGCGAACCTTTTGCAGTAGTAATGGTGATACCAATAGCTTTTTTTTGTGCGTAAGTACTATATGAAAGTACTAATGAAAAAAACGTAAGGACGAATATTTTAATGGTATTTTTCATTAAATTTTTTATATATTAAGACAAAAAAATTATAAATTTTAATTTCTAATTTTTTTGCCGAATTGATGAATTGGATTGGGAATTTATTAATTAACAGTGAACAGTGAACAGTGAACAGTGAACAATGAACAATGAACAATGAACAGTGAACAATGAATAGTACTGTTAGTTGTTAGTTGTTCACTATTAATTGTTCACTATAAAAATTGTTTATTTTCCACCGAAGGAATAGGTCAAATTAATTTCATGCGTAGAACCAAAAAAAGGACCAGCTGGACTAAATGAATAGTCATAACCATAACCCAACTTTAAGTTGCCTCGCAAACCAGCATCATCGCCAAGCATAAAACCAGTTTCTGCGTGAAAATTACCTCCAGTTGAAACACCTGTACCAACCCAAAGGCTTGGAATCAATAAATATTTCAAATTAAAATCAATATTTAAAGGCGCATTTGGCGCATATTTTATCCAAATTGAAGGTTCTAAGAATTTTTCCTCATCATCAAATCTATGAATAAGACTCAATTGACCGTAAAAGTGCTGCACACGCTTTTGACTAAACTTCCCATTGGTGTCTTTGTAGGACAGATTCAGACCCAATACTTGCGGTACAGAAAGTCCTCCTGCGATAATATCGCCATCAAAAAAACCTCTACCACCAAATTTTTGCCAAGCATAAACACCCAAACCTACATCGGGAACGATTTGGTTTTGACGGTTGCTAATTTCGATGTCGTTGTTGTCACGAACAATGATTTTAGCAGGGTCAAGGTGATGCATTACACCACCAGCTGTAAGACCCGCTGAAATACCGTACTCCTCAGGGTCATTGCTGATAACAACCGCTACTTTGCCATAAAGACCAGTCATGCCCAAAGGCCCAGTTTGGTCATTCATAAAATAACCACCAAAGATGGGTTGTGCATTGTTGCCTGAATAAGCATTAAAATGGTCAAAACGAAGCACTTGCGTAGTTGGCGAAGCGTCTAAATCAGCCCATTGCTTGCGGTATCCAATACCAACAGTGGTTGTTTTATTGTACAATAAAAAATCAGAGTGAACAGCGGCAGGGTTTATAATGCCAAGATTCTCACGATATTGTGTGAATAGGGGTAGTTGTTGGGCGTAGGTGGATAGACTCCAACACGCCAAAAGGACGAATAAAGATGACTTGATCATGGGATGGATAAATATTATTTTAAAAATTCGCTGCAAAGATATAGCTTTTTGATAAAAAAGTAAAGTGATTGGTCTTTTTTTTAGTTAAATATTTTTTTAATATGTCAAAATATCATGCCAAAATGATTGAGGCATGAAGCGTTTGTTATGTTAAAGTTTAATTTAATAAGTAACAACGAATCGCAAGCTATTTCACAGCTCCTTTTTTAGTTGTTTTTTGAAAAAATAAAAGAAATCGCTTTGTAAGCGTTTTTACAAAAACAAACTTAGATTTAAGCATTTGTTTTTCGCCTATTAATTCTTTATTAATTCAGTATCAACAAATAAACAATTAAATTTTTTTATTATAATGAAAATAAATATTTATATTTTTTTTAATTAAAAAATATAATTTCACAAAATAAAAATGTAATTTTGCAGTACATACTTATTAAGAAAGCGGTCATCCCAACGCAAAGCGCATAGCTTTCATACCATTTTTTAGCATTTTAAAATAAAAAACAAAACAGACGTTTTAATTTTAGTTTATATATATCAATAATAATTTTATAAAGCCTTATTTATAAAATCATTATCTTAATTTATTAATACTAAAAAGGGCTTCACAAGTCCAAACAAAACCAAACACTATGGCACAAGATTCTCCACAAGTAGAAAGAAGAGAAGATGATTACTTAGCTTGTCTGGAATATGCGAATCGTACAGAAGCAACCGAGTTTGCTGGTATCGTAAAATTTTCACATTCCAACAGCAAAAATTACTTCTCATGGATTGACGAAGATGGCTCTGTCATCATGCGTTCAGAAGGCTATCCTTCTGAAAGTGGTCGTGACAATGGCGCAGCGTCAGTAAATAAAAACCGTGAAATCGAAGAGCGTTATTCAGTTGAAGAAAAATTCGGTAAATTCTTTGCCGTTCTGAAAGCTGGAAACCACCAAGAAATCGCTCGCTCTTGCGCACAAGACAGCGAAGAAGCAGCTCGCTCGTTTTTCCCATCTTCACGTGCTGCGGCAAAAGCAGCTCGTGAAGCAGCAGCATTGGCAGCAGCGGCTTCTGCAGGCGTATCAGTAAGTCTAAATGCTTCTGATTCAGATACTTATGAAAGCACCCGTGAAGAAGACAATTACATGGCTTGCAAAGAATATGCTCGCCAAGATGTTGCTTCTGACCACAGCGGCTTGTACAAATTCCAACATGAAAACGGTGGATATTATTTCACCTGGACTGATGGAGATGGCAACGTTTTGATGCGTTCAGAAAGTTATCCAACGACTTCGGCTCGTGACAATGGCTTAGAATCAGTGGCTAAAAACCGTGAAATCGAAGCTCGTTTCAAGATTGAAGAAGTCAGAGGTTACTTTTTTGTTGTATTAAAAGCAGGAAATCACCAAGAAATCGCTCGCTCTTGTGCTTACAAAGACAAAACGGCTTTGGCAGCAGCATTTCCAACAGCGGCAAGTTCCGCAGGTTGGGCAGTTGCAGCAGCAGCTCCAATTGCAGCCGTTGCAGCAAGTGTAGAAGCACCAGCAGTTGAGATTATAGCAGAAGTTCCAGCGGTTGAAGCTGTAGTAGAAACAGTAGAAACTCCAGAAGCGGTAGCTCCAGAAGTAACAAAGGAGAGAGAAGATGATTATTTGGCTTGCGCTGAATACAAAGACAAGCCCGTGAACGATAAGCAAAACAATGTTGCTTTGTTCAAACACGAAAATGGTCAATTCTATTTCGTTTTGTACAATGCAGATGGTTCTGTTAAATTGCGTTCTGAAGGTTTTGAATCTGCAACAACAAGAGATGAAGAATTGTCAGGTGTTTTGCGTTACCATGACAATCCAGAAATGTACACGACCATCGAAAGAGCAGGTCATGTATTGCATATTTTAAAAGATAAAACTGGTCGTGAGGTTGGTCGTAGCTGTTTGGAAAAAATTCCAACAGCAACAACGGCAGCAGCTATTGCTGCCGTTGCAACAGCAGTGGAAGTTCCAGCTCCAATAGTGGAAGCGGAAGTAATCGTAGAAACACCAAAAGTGGAAGTCGTAGCACCAGTAGCGGCAATTGCAGCAGCGGTAACAGCGGCAGCAGTTACGATTGATGTTCCCGAAGTAGAAGCGAAGGTAGAAGTAGCTCCACCAGCTCCACCAAAAGTAATTATCGAAGACGATTATTTGCTTTGTAGAGAATACGAAGGACATACTGTGATTGACAAAGACAATAATATTGCATTTTTCAAGCATAGCAATGGTCAATTGTATTTTGTAGTGTATAATGCAGATGGCAGTGTTCGTTTGCGTAGCGAAGGTTTTGAAACAGCAGACGAGCGTGACGTTGAGTTGGCTGGTGTTGTCAAAAACTTGAATAACAATAAAATGTACACTCGTATTGACAAAGGCGAATACCACATTATGGTATTGAAAGATGAAACTGGTCGTGAAGTTGGTCGTAGTTGTATGCAAAAAGAAGCACCAGCAGCCGTGCCTGTTGCGCCAATTGCAGCAGCAGCCGTTGCCGCAGCAGTAACAGCAGCAGCAAACATTCCAACGCCAAAAGTAGAAATCCCTGTTCCGCCAGTTGTTGATGTACCGCCAGTTGCACCTATCGTAGAAGCCGTAGCCGAAGAAAGTGCTTTCAAATGGTGGTGGTTATTATTGCCATTGTTATTGTTACCGCTAATGTGGTTGATGTGTGGCAAATGCAAAGAAGCTCCAGCAACTGCAAAAACGGAGGTAAAAACAGAAGTAACAAAACCTGTACCAGCAGAGCCCGTCAAAACAAAACTTGGTGTGAAGCAATTCTTGCCAGTAACTTTGTATTTTGACAATGACCAACCCGATGCAAATACTAAAGCAACACGTACCGCTAAAACATACTCAGAAACCTACAATGCTTATTATCCTTTACGCAACGATTTTGGTGCAAAAGGCGATGGCAAAGCAACCGTGGATTTCTTCGACAATAACGTCAAGAAAGGTATGACTGATTTAGAAAAATTGGCAGCAGCATTGGTAGAAATCACTAAAGCTGGCGAAAAAGTAAATCTTTCTGTTCGTGGTTTTGCTTCTCCTTTGGCTAAAAACGATTACAACCAAGCACTGACAGGTCGTCGTGTAAGTTCTATCGAAAACTATTTGAATTCGTATTCAAATGAAGCATTGGCAACTGCAATGAAAAGTGGTGCTATCAAAATTACAACAATTCCATCTGGTGAAGAAAAAGCAAAAGGTGGTGTTAGCGATAATTCAAAGGATAAGAAAAACTCAGTCTATAGCGTAGATGCTTCGCAAGAGCGTCGTGTTGAGATTGTAGGAATTGAATAAGAAAATAAACCCATCCTAAATCCTTCCCAAAGGGAAGGACTTTAATAAAAAAGTTCCAAGTTTTTTGAGAGAAAAACTTGGGGCTTTTTTTATTTCAAAAAAAGTTACTACCTTTGTTGTATAAAAAGTTACAATGGACGCAACAATTTTATTACACAACTTCAAACCTAATTTAACAGCAAAAACATTCTGGGAATTTGATTTATCTGCGTTGGACTTAAGTGACCATGCAGATAGCATAATTGTTAGGGTATTTGAGAGAGGCAGCATTGATGAAATTATTGAAACAATCATTTATTATGGTGAAGAAAAATGTAAAAATGTACTTTTAAATACACCATATCTTATGGAAAAAACAATGTATTTGGCTAAATCTATTTTTAAAATCACGCTACCACAATCTTTTAAATGTTACACTACGAAACAGTATCACCCAATCTCTTAGCCGTTTTAAAAGCATTAATGAATGACAATGTGTTAAACGCATTTCGTTTGGTTGGAGGAACTGCACTATCTTTGCAACTTGGACATCGGATTTCAGTTGATATTGATTTATTTACAGATAAATTTTTCCAAACAACTGATTTAGAGTTATTTATAAAAGAAAAATATCCAAATTCAATATTACAATCCAGAACAAGTAACGGGCTTTGTTTTGAAATTGACAGTATTAAAGTAGATTGCTACAACTGGAATGTTCCATTCATTGAAAATGTTATCGAACTTGATAATATTCGACTTGCGTCCTTAGCAGATATCTGTGCTTTTAAATTAGATGCGATAACTTCTCGCAAAGAAATAAAAGATTATTGGGACATTGCAACACTTCTAAGCAAACATACATTCTCAGAAATGGAGGTATTTTACAAAAAAAAATACCCTTATAATAATTTCAAAATGGTTTTAGAGGCAATGAGTGAATACGATAAAGTCACTTACCTACCTTTAAAATCGCTTAATACTTCTCTATGGAATGATTGTAAAAGTTTATTGGATAAAACTGTTCAAGAGTATTTTGAAGAACAAAAAAGAATAAAAATACAAGCCATTCAATCAAAAGAAGATACCATAAGAAGATTAATAGAAAAAAAGAAAAAATAA
>JAYWHK010000337.1:0-5707 GCA_043777755.1 Saprospiraceae bacterium | reverse complement strand
TTCGTAAAAAAGGAGCGTCTAAACGCAAAAGTATGGTGACATATACAAACTTTAGAAGGGCTGGTTAAATTAGATCCTTAGGGAAATGACATTGGACTGAAGTCCATTCTCCAAAGCTATCGAATCAAGTTTGTACTACCACTAAATGTTCTTCTTTCGCCATTGATTAGCTCTACAAAAAGCATCCAAGCGTAAGTGCCACTTGGCATCATATTTCCTCGAAAAGTTCCGTCCCAACCTATTTTTTCGTCATTGACCAAGCTGTTTTCGTGGTGATAGATGCGCTCGCCCCATCGGTCAAAAATAGAAAAAGTCAGTACTTTTGTTCCTTTTTCACCGTGTACCAAAAGCAAGTCGTTCAAGCCATCATTGTTGGCAGTAAAAGCTGTTGGAACAAAGGCTTCATCTCTCACTTTAATAAAAATATCAATACTTTTTTTACTGATACAGCCTTGACTATCAATAACTTGTAAGGTATAAAGCGTTGATGTTTTTGGATAAACAATTGGATTTTTACAAGTATCACAACTCATCAACAATGGATTAAAAGGTGTCCAATTTAAAGTTATTTTGCCAACTGTATCCGTTATAATTGGTGCTAACTGAACAGAATCTCCGTAAAAAATCGTAGAGTCTTTGCCCATATCAATGTTGATTGGAGAAGGTTCGTTGATTTCGATTTGTTCTTCAAAAAGGCAATTGTTTTTATCTTTGATAATGATGGAATAAACATTTGGTTTTAAGCCAACAAAATTATTTTGTCCTGAAAAATTTTGATTGTTAAAACTAAATAAAAACGGTGGCGTACCACCTTTGACAATGGCTTTAAAACTTCCGTCTTTTGAGTTGCTACAAGTTACGTCTTTTTTATCAATGCTCAAATCCAATGGCGTAGGCTGCGGAACAAAAATAGAGGTGTCCAGTTTACAAGCGTTAGCATCTGTAATGGTTAATTGGTAAGTGTCTGACAATAAGCTACTTATAAGATTTGTGTTGGCATTATTACTCCATTTATAGGTATATGGCAAAGTGCCTCCGCTGGCAAACATTTCGATTGCACCCGTAGGTGTTTGCGGACAATCCAAGCCTTTGAGTTTGTATGCTGCACTGAGTTTTTTAGGCTCGTTCATTTTGATTTCGGCTGTATTGGCACAACCTTTATCATCGCTTACGGTGACTTTGTAAGTTCCTGCTTTTAGGTTTGTTGCCTTGTCGCCAGTTTGAATATTATCCCAAACAAAACTAAAAGGTGCAGTTCCTCCTTCCGCTTTTACTGTGATTTCCCCGTTGTTTTGACCAAAACAAAGCGGTAAAATGGTTTTTATAGGAGTAACTTTAATGGCATCAGGATTGCCAATTTTGATGTTTGTTGTTCCTGTACAGCCTCTTTTGTCAGTGGCAACAACAGTATATGTTTGTCCGCCAGTCAGTTTGTCAGCGACAATATTACTCGTGGCATTGTTCCAAACGTAATTAAAACTACTTAGATTGGTATTTATTGCACCGTATAAAATTTCATCAACTTTTGCTGTTCCGTCTTTGTATTCAAAACAAGATGCAGCGGTTTGGGTCAATTTTAAGGTAACTTTTCCCAATTCATAGACAAAAGCGGTATCTTTTATGCTACAATCATTCGCATCGCTTACAATAATTGGGTATTTTCCTGCAAAAACGTTTGTAATTTCATCTTTTGTTTCTCCATTCGCCCAAGCGTAAGTGTAAGGCAATGTTCCACCATTTACAGTTACTTTCGCCATACCTTTTTGACCAAAACAAAGTGTATCACTGACGTTCATTGTAGTCGTCAAAGTTTGTGTTGGTTCTTTGATTTCGTAGGTTTCGATGTACGTACAAGCCAGATTGTCGGTTAAGGTCAGCGTATAAGTTCCTACACTCAAATTGCCAATGTTTGGCGTATTTTGTCCAGAATCCCACTGGTATTGATACGGCAAACTACCGCCCGAAATAAGCAATTCAATTTTTCCAGTTTTTTTACCTTTACACTTTACATCGGTTAAAACAGGTGTGAACAAAACGGGATTAGGCTGTGTTATTTTTACCGTTTTTATTTTTATACAATCGTTCAAATCTTTTAATTCGAGCGTATAAGTTCCTGATTTTAAGTTGCTTATGTCAGCATCAGAAGAAGTAAAACCACCTTGTCCTGTCCAAGAATAAAAATAAGGCGCAGAACCACCTGTAACTGTTGTTTTGATTTCGCCTGTTGCTGCGCCGTTGCAGTCAGTCGCTTTTGTAACAAAATCAATCTTTAAACTATCGGGTGTCGTAATGGTCGTTTTTGCAATTTTTATACAATTTTTAAAATCGCTTATGGTGACATTATAATCACCAGCGGCTAAATTCTCGATTTTCGGAACACCATTCACCAAGTTGCTCCAAGAATAAGTATAAGGCGTTGTTCCACCTTTGACTTGTACTTCGGTTTGTCCATTTTTTTCACCAAAACAAAAAATATTTTGATTGATAAGCAACAAACTCAATGAATCAGGTTGATTAATTTGAACGCTGTCTTTGACGACACAACCATTTTTGTCTGTCACACTAACAGTATAAAAACCTAAAGCTAAATTTTTAACCAAAGAATCTTTTGATTTTGAAGTATCATTCCACAAAAAAGTATAAGGCGAAATTCCACCTTTGACTTGAACTTTTGCTGTTCCATTTTTTTGACCAAAACAAGCAATATTTGTTTTACTAAGTGTCAAATTAATTTCATCTGGCGAAGTAATTTTCACTGAAGTTTTAGCAACACAACCTTTGTTGTCCGTAACGGTGACATAATGTAAGCCTGGTACTAATTTTACCGCTTTTGGCGCAACTTGCAGCCCAATATTGGTGTCCCATTTGTAATAATAAGGAGCTTCGCCACCATTTGGCGTGATTCGAGCAGAACCAGAAGGGCTGCCATAACAAGCCACATCTTCTACATCTGCCACTAATTTTATTTCTTTTGGTTGAAAAACCTTTACAGTATCAGTGATTTCGCAATTGTTTTTATCCGTAATTTTTACAAGATAATTTTTTGCATCTAAATTGTAAGCAATGCTATCCGTAATTCCATTGTTCCATTGGTATTTTAGTGGTTGCGTTCCACCTTTAATCAAAACAATAGCCGCTGCATCTGCGCCACCAAAACAAGTCACACTGTCTGCACCATAACTGAATTTTAGCTTTTCTGGCTCAACAACATCAAATTTTACCAAAGAAACACAACCTGCTGCCTCTACCACCGAAACCGTATAAGAACCAGCACTTAATTTATTAAAAAAGCCATTGTTATTTGTTTCTGAGCCTAATTTGAAAGAATATGGCACTAAACCGCCCGTTGCACTTAGTTTTATTGTCCCATCTTTTTCACCAAAACAAGAGATTTGTGAAAGGTTGTCGATTTGAGGTGTGGCGGACGTACAGTTGAGCGTTTGACAAGATTGTACTCCAATTTTTCCACCACAAGTACCTTTTGCACGCACTTGAATAGTGACATTTTCAAGCAAACCCAAACCTGTAACTTTATGGGAAAAAGCATTCGTAGGCGCAATCCAAGCTCCACCATTGACGCTAACTTCGTAACCATTCGCAAAAGGAACAACATTCCAAGCAAACTGAACGGAATTGTGCGTCACAATGCCGCACAAAACCTTGGGTGCTTTGAGCGAATCTTCCACCACTACAGTAATCGTATCGGAAACAGGACAACCATAATTGTCGAATACTTCTACGATGTAGGTTGTCGTCGAATCTGGGAAAAATGTAGGTTTTGGACAATTCGAACAACTCAGTCCTTTTTTGGGTGTCCAATTGTAATTTATTTGGTAAAAAGGCTTAAAAGTAATGTTCCAATCCAATAATTGTCCTTCCAAACCAGCAAAATCATCAATAATTTGTAATTTCCAAACGCCATTGACTGGATTGTCTTTTACGCCCCAGAGGTCAGACCATTCGCCTTCTGCTTGATAATCGCCCAAAAATGGAGAAGTTCCACTTGCGATTGGTTTTGTTGATTTTGGTTTAAAACAGGTTTTATCATAAAAATCTTGCCCTGCTCCATTGCCGCCTGAGCCGCCATTGTCTGTTGTGAGTTCTATGAATTGTCCATTTGGAGCAATCAAATAAGCGTCAATTTCATCAATCCATTTGTGTTTTACATTGATACAAACCGATTCAATCATGCCGTCGGCTAGTTGAGTTGGCTGAACACCAAATACCGTAATTGGCGATGTTGTCGGAGGATTTTTTATACTATTTGTAACCGTATTGATAAAAAAAGTATCTTTATTTTCAAAATAAGGTGGAATTGGCAGCGGAACTGGCAAAGTTGCATCTTTTACAAAAATATCGCCTCTACAAATCGTCGTGTCTTTTCCGATTTCTGGTTTTACTAATTTATTGTCTTTAATGTACATATAAAATGTATCACGATGACAAATATCAATGCGCACATCAAAACCAATAACTTCTGGCGTTTCTGTTAAATTATCTTCTTTGGCAATGATGGGAATGGACAGCGTAGAATCGCCAGCTGTAATGTACAAATCCGTCGGAATAGCTTCGTAATCAATGCCATTTTGAGCATTGCCAATAATTTTTAAATCAATGGGATAATCTTCATCTACTTTTTTGCGCAAGCTGAACGTAAGTTTGCCATCGGTACAACCTTCGACAACTGTTCCGTCCAAACTCAACGATTGTGGCACGACTTTCAATGTGCCTGTACCAAAACTTTTGGCTTCTAAAAAAACACCAGAATCAAATCCAGCATCGCCCAAATCAGTGATAATCAATTTAATCGTATATTCTTGACAAGGCGTAACGATGGCTTCCGCAGTAAAAACATTGGTCAAACCATCATAGACGGGTTGCTTGTTGCTATCATTGTTACTGATGTAGTATTGTACATTTTTGGCAGGACAAGGAGGATTTGTAGCATCGCTTTGCGGGTGAATATTATTGATGCTTACGGGTAGGTTTGTTCCAGGAACTAAGGCAATATTGATGCCTTTGTTTTCATAAGGCCCATTAATTCCTGGTCCGCTGATAAAAAAACCAAATATGTCATTAAAGTTAGAGCAACCAAATTCGGGGTATTCTTCTGAGGCAAAAACATATTTAAAACGCAGTGTATCAGACGTTGGTATAAATTTTATGGTGTATTTTGCAAGATTAAAAATATTTTTTCCCGCAGCAATTGTCTTAATATCATTGTCAAAACCGCCAACAAAGTTGTCACTCGATGCTTGTACGCTGCCGTTGTTTGCAATTCCTTTGATAAGATTATTCGTAGGGTTATTGACGGCACGTCCTGTCGTCATTACGATACCACGCTGAATCCCAGTTGCTGTTTTTCCTTTGTCAAAATAACCAATGGCTTCGTTGCTTCCTTCATACGTTACGCTCGTAACCGTTACGCCTTCGCCAAGAAAATAATTGGTGATGAGATTTTCGGGTGTATATGGCAATACGCTGGCATCTGACACTTGAATTTGCGCCATTGCTTTGTACTGAAAAAAGAATAAAGTTATAAAAAATAAATTGCGTAGTTTCATCATTTCTCTTTTTTTAAAAAATTGACAATCAATACTTTATGTATATAAGCGGGCGTTCAAAATTAATTAGTATTATTTTGTCGTTGAGAAAAAAGTTATAAATAACTGACTATAAGGAAGTTATTTATGATTTTTTGAGCAAT
>JAYWHK010000336.1:0-5738 GCA_043777755.1 Saprospiraceae bacterium | reverse complement strand
CTCAATTTTACTTGTTTACTTTGCATAGGATAATAAGGTTTGGCAAAGGTAAGTATTTATTTCTTATTCGTTAGCTATTTAATGGTCGTGGCAGTAGTGTATTTTACTGAAACACTAATTATCTCTAATTTTACTAATTTTATCTTAGTGTCCGAAATCTCGCACTTGCAAACTAAGCGCATTTTCGCACACAGATTTTCGCAGATAAAATCAAAAAGTGATTTTACTCACGGATTTTCGCTGATTTCCATCTATGAAATCAGCGAAAATCCGTGAGTGATGCGGAGCATCATCCGTGTAAATCTGCGTGCAGAATTATGAAACGTAAGCAACTTCATCAGCAGCACGAACTTCTGTACACTAAGAATTTTATTAAAATGACAAAATATTTTATAAAAAAAATTAACTACGCAAATAGATTGCGCAGCACTACCCTATCTTTGCATTATAATTAACAAATGGTCGAAAGCTCTTGCTTTGTTAAACCAAAATCGCTCACCAAGCTGGAGCTTGGCGGCACTTGAACTTTATTTTTATAAAATGAAAAAAACACCAAAAATATTAATTTTAGTAGGTTGTCCATGTTCTGGAAAATCTACTTTTGCAGAGTATTATTCAAAATTCAACGACGTTTTACGTGTAAATCGGGACGAAATGCGACAAATGTTGCAATTTAAAATGCAATTAGAGCCAGAAGACGAAGCGATGTTGTCCCGAATGATGGAGGCGATGGTCGAAACTGCCTTGCAACGTGGTCGAAATGTCATCATCGACAATACCAATACTCGCAAAGAATTTTTGCAACAATTGGTACAAAAATTTACGCATTTGGCAGACATTGAATTTAAAATATTAGATGTTCCTTTGGAAGAATTGTTCCGTCGAAATGCGCTCCGTCCTCGAAAAGTTCCTATAAATGTCATTCGTGGAATGTATGAAAATTTGCAAAAATTAAAGGAGAATTTTGATTTTTCGCCCATTTCACGAGCTGGAACAGCTACTAACAATACAATTTTAATCCAAAATGAAAATTTACCAAAGGCAATTTTATGTGATTTGGACGGTACATTGGCAAAAGCAAATGGTCGAAATATGTTTCGCCCAAGCGAAGAAGAAATGTTTGACGATACATTGATTGAAGCCGTGGCGATTGCTTTAAAAGGCTTTGCAGCGACACATAAAATCATATTTTTGTCAGGTCGTGAAGATTTATTTTTTGAGGTGACAAAACGTTGGATTATCGAAAAAGCAGGTATTTTAGACTTTGATTTGTTAATGCGAAAAGAAAACGATTCTCGAAAAGACAGCATCGTCAAAGAGGAAATTGTCAAGGAAAAGATTCTTCCAAACTACTATATTTCTGGTGTTTTCGATGACCGTATGCAGGTTTGCCGAATGTGGTACGAAAAAGGATTGTTTTGCTTCAATGTCAATCAAGGATTGGTGGAGTTTTAGTTTTTTTAGTCGTAAGTCTGAAAGTCGGTAAGTCACTTTGCATGATGCGTATTTTAGTCGTAAGTCTGAAAGTCGAACTTTATCACGATTCACGACAATGTATAATTTTTTTAATTTTTTAATTTTTTTAATTTTCACCCTATTATGCTACTAAAATTTAATTCTTCCAACCCTTATTTGTTGGATATTTTATATAAAAATCCCAATACCGATTTGGGCTTGTATCTAAAACCTTTAAAAAATGGTGTGATTGTCGGAAATGCCGTTGATGCGCATCATTACGAAGTTGTTTTTCAAGATACAAAATATAGTTTTTTGCAAGACGAAACGCAGCTGGATTTTCAATCTTATTGTAACCCGAGCGTCGTGTTGCATATTTTGTCAGAGCTGTTTTTACACTTGTTGGTGGACAAAAATGTTTATTTTGAAAAAGAAGTTTCTTGGTTGTCAAAAAAACACCAAGATATTGACAATCAAGTACTTACGATTGATGTTCCTAATATTTACTTGGACAGCAATTGGTTCAACGAGCGAGGTTTTTTATTGTCAAAATACTTGCCACAAGTACGTATGGAACATCAAATTGGCAACAATTATTCACTGCACATCGAAGGCAAAACAGTCTTTGAAGCAATGAATTTACTGGCGATTACAGCTTGTTTTATTGACATTACCAATACTTTCAAAACGACTTGGCTTACAGAAGATTGGTATGTAAAATACGTGCGAATCTTGACAAACGTTGCCAATGTACCGTATTTTGTATTTTATTTGTTCATCAAACGCTGTATAAAATCACCAAAAGTTTTTGAAATGGTAAAGCCAACATTGGAAAATTATTTCAAAAATGATGTCGTAAAATTTGTATTTACCGATACGCACCAAACCCGTAAAGACAACATTTTCAATGTTTTAGGCTGTGATTTTCCAATTATTGACGTTGGTTGTGGTGAATTGCAGTACTATAAAATGTTTGCAGGAAAGGGGTTTTCAAAAAATTATTACGCCATTGACCGTGACGAAAACGTAGTTTTTTTAGTAGAAAAATTACAAAAAAATGGTGCGGACAAACTCGAATTTTTCAATGACATTGCCGTTTGTGACGTGAGCGAAAAAGTCAATATCATCATTTCGGAAGTTATAGAACACAACACGCTCGACGATACAAAAGCGATTTTGGAAACGGTAAAAAAATACAATTTCAATAAAATTATCATCACAACGCCAAACCGAGCTTTTAATACGCATTACTCCATGTCAAGTGCGTTTCGTCGTGACGACCATGTTTATGAAATGGATAGCGATGAATTTAACTCCTTGATAACCAATACTTTTGAAGGTTTTGAGATTGAAATTTCGCAAATTGGCGATAGTATTAATGGCGTAAGCCCTACACAAATGGCGGTGATTAAAAACTAAAAAAATCAAAAAATGTACGATAACAATTTAAAAAAATTAGAAAGCCGAATTGATTATTTTGCCATGCAAAAAGTCAATCATTTTAGCCCAACGATTAGCCCTGCGCCTAAAAATATAGCGGCAAATGAGATAGAAAGTATTGGCGAAGCCTTGCGTTATTACGCTTCACGAGGTGTACAAAAAGTCGTCATTCAACCAAAATACATGGGTTCTTATTGCGATATTTATTTGCACAGAGAAATCGAAAAAACATATTTTGTAAGCCGTAACGGTCACGTTATCAGGCACATAGATACAGCATCGGCGCAAGAAAAATGCGTTTCTTTGCATCAAAAATTAGCAAAATATTGGGAAGAAGGTGCTGAAATTATTTTGATACAAGCTGAACTGATGCCTTGGACAGCTTTGGGGAAAGGCTTGGTTGAAAAAGAATTTAAAGGTTACGCTTTTTCGCATCAGACGCATCACGATTTTTTAAGTCAAAGTAATATTTATGAAAAAATCCGTGCTGTAAAAGAAAGTGCTGAATTTAAAACATTTCAAGCCGATGCTAAAACCTTGAAAAGCAAGGAATTACAAGAAAAATACAAAATGCACATCATTCGCCAATATGAAAGTTTGATGCAATTGGAAGTTTTGGAATTGCCTCAATACGAGCGAGATATTGCACTGTACAAATCACAAGTGGAAATTTATGGCGAAGATTCCGAGCTGTATTTTAAGCCATTTAATATTTTGAAAATCATTGATAAAAATGGAAAAGAAACACTTTGGAACAATAATTTTACAGGTTTTGAAGCCGTCAGTGAAGATGCACAACTCCTTGTAAATCTGCAAGATATGGAAGATGGAAGCGCAAAAGCCTACGATTTTTTCAACAACTTAGTAACAGAGAAATACGAAGGCGTTATGGTCAAACCTTTGGAAACTTTTACGCCAAATTTACCGCCTGCGTTCAAAGTTCGCAACAACGATTATTTGCAAATGATTTATGGTGTAAATTTTCAAAAAGACTATGCTTATTACTTGGAAAAACGCAACGTAAAGCGAAAACTGGAATGTTCCATCAACGATTGGGCGATTAGCCACGAGATGTTGCAAATCCCGAATCATACCATTGGCGAAGAAAATTATTTGATGAAACTTTTGTGTTACAAACGCATCATGCAAGAAGAAATTGAAAATGGATTGGACACAAGGCTTTAATATACAAAATAGATATTGGATATTCGGATATTTCTTATGATTGACATTCAATATTTTGCATAAATACAAAATCTCAAAACTATTTTCCGATGCGTATATAACGTAGAGAAAAGGCACGCCTTTTCTCGCACTACGATTTTTGTAATATAAGAAAAATGGTTGTCAAGGCCCTAATTTTGTAGGGCAACAACAACAGTAAGCAGTAAAAACAGTATCTAAATCGTTGATAATCAACAAAGAAGGCACTATATTAGAAATGCAAAATGGGCAAAATCGCAGTGAGTGTTGCGGTTTTAGCCCATTTTTTTAATCCTAATTTGAAAATTAGAGAAAAATAAGTAACTTTGCGCTATGGCAAAAGATTTATTACATCAAAACGTAAGAGAAGCCTTAGAAAAAGAAGGTTGGAAAATAACGAATGACCCTATGCGTATTCCAATTGATGGAACATAAGTATTTGGGCTAAATTAATTAGTATTATTTTTTTCAGTCGATTGCTCAAAAAATCATAAATAACTTCCTTGTAGTCAGCTATTTATAACTTTTTTCTCAACGACAAAATAATACTAATTAATTTTTAACGCCCGCTTACATGGAAATAGATTTAGCTGCCGAAATTGTTTTTGCAGCTGAAAAAGGAAGTAAGAAAATTGCTGTCGAGGTCAAAAGTTTCTTGAAAAAATCTTTTATGACCAATTTTCATGAAGCGATGGGGCAGTATTTAGATTATAAAAGTGCCATGGAAGATTTTGAACCCGACAGAGAAGTGTACCTTGCTATTCCGAATCATGCTTTTGAAAATCCTATTTTCCAAGGACGTTTTATTCAAAAACGCATAAAAGAAGAAAACGCAAAACTCATAATTTTTAGTTCAATTGAAAATGTGATTTTACAATGGTTAGAAAACAATTAAAATACAGAAAAATTTTACAAGAAGTCTTGAAAGAGTATGCAGGAAACGAGCTGCTGCATGACAAAAATCCTGACGATATACAAATTCGCTTGATAATGGATACTCAAAATGACCATTATCAAGTTCTGTACGCTGGCTGGCAACAGGACAAGCAAGTATTTGCGGTGCTTTTTCATTTTGATATTATTGATGATAAAATTTGGATTCAACGCAATAATTCCGACTATGATATTTTAGAAGACATCGAAAATAAAGGTGTTCCAAAATCGGATATTGTCTTAGCATTTCACTCTCCCAAAGTAAGAACCTATGCTTCAGAATACGCTCTAGCATGATATACACAACGGATATTGGTTATTTAGATATTTAAAGATATTGTAAACGCTTGGTTCAATCTTTTGGATAACAATAAAAACGTTTTTGATTAAAAATAATTGAAAAAAGAAAAGTTTGAAAACACCCTAATTTTGTAGGGTAACAACAACTATTGTCCGTATGTCATAATTATTCTTTTTGTTGTCAAAGCCCTAATTTTGTAGGGTAACAACAACAATCTATCAATATCAACGTGCGTAATTTTGTTGTCAAAGCCCTAATTTTGTAGGGTAACAACAACTTGCTCTGTTATTGTTTCGGGTGTAAATGTGTTGTCAAAGCCCTAATTTTGTAGGGTAACAACAACAGTAAGCAGTAAAAATGGTATCTAAATCGTTGATAATCAACGAAGAAGGCACTATGTTAGAAA
>JAYWHK010000335.1:0-16280 GCA_043777755.1 Saprospiraceae bacterium | reverse complement strand
ATTTTACGATATTGATGTGTGTTAGCTTGCTTGCATTGTAGAAGCCTATGGCTAAAAATAATGCAATTGCGATTGCAACGATGGATAATATCATTTTTGTTGTCATTTTAATTGGTTTTAAAATACTTTTTGATTTACATAGGTTGGATTGATCGGATTTCCACTGAGCCGCCCATTTTGAAAATAGGACAATTTCTTCCTATTTCTATTGCCTCTTGCATCGAATCTGCTTGAATAACAACATTGCCACCAAGTGTTTGATTGTTGGCGATGTGAATTCCTTCAATGGTAGTTTGGTCGGCAAAAATTTGAGTTCCTTCGAAACCAAGTTGATGGGTACTTACAAATTTTCCTTGTGCTGCAATACTGCCAAAAAATGCGCCCCAATCTTGCTGCATTTCATTCAATTCGGCTTCTGATGGTTGGTAGTTCATGTTCGGCTCAAAGCGGAACAATAGCATGAATTCTGTTTTAGTTGTCATGTTTACTAATGTTTTTAGTTATTAATTAATGAATTGTACTAAAAAAATTCAGTTCTTAACTTTTAATGGTTTTTATTTCATTGCTGGTTAAAATTCTTAAATTTTCACAGTACTTTTTAGTTTACTCCTGCAAATATATTACGAGATTTAGACTAACTTTGAAAAAAGTGACCAACAACATTAAAAAGTGACCAACAACATTTTTACGTAAGTAGTTGGGGTAGATTTTACTGTTATGTCGTCACTTTTTTTCTTGAAAAAAAAAGTAACCAAAAAATTCAAGACTGTACCTCAATTCCACGATTTTTGGCTCTAAAAACAGCTAAAAAAATGCTTTTGTTCTGAAACTCGCTACGCTCAAACAACAGCCCAAAAGCATTTTTTTGCCTACGGCACGCTATTTTCAGAACCAAAAATCGGAATTGAGCTAAGGTCAGTCCGTAGTTGCAAACTTTCGATTATTTAATACACAATGTACTTACTAAATGATAACAGAATGGATTTTAGGCATGAATTTTCTGCCGATGGGAAGTTCTACTTCATTGATTAGGAGGAGTAAATTTTCTTTTTTACGAGCTATAAACGATTTATTGACGATACAAGTGCGGTGGATTTGTATGAATAATTCAGGATTTAGTTGCGTCAATTGATGGGCAATTGATTGGTTCACGATGACTGGTTTGGAGGTGTTTTTTAGAAAAAAACGAGTGAAATTGCCCATAGATTGGCAGTAAATAATTTCTTCTTGGTTTATTTTTTGCTTAAAACCATCAATTTTTACAGTCAAAAATTGAGTGGCTTCCAATTTCTTTTTATGCGCATACACAATTGCCTTGGCTACGGCTTTTGCAAAACGCTCCATCGAAATAGGTTTTTGTAAATACTCAATGTTCCAGTTTTTGAAATTTTAGGCATAATTTTTTTTGACACTAAAATTTTATAATTTTTTTATAATTTTTATAAAAATAAAAAATTGATATTTTATTATAAATTAAAATATTATTTTTTAAATTTTTTAAAAATGTTCTGTTTTTAGAAAACTGGAATATCGAGTATATATTAATTTTTCATTTTTTTAGTAAAATATTTGTTCATTCTATTAAAAAGTTCTAATTTAGTATTTTATTTGAAAAGAGTAAAATGAAAGCACTAATAAACAAAGGATTCAAATGGTATTTGTCGCAGCATTACAAGCATATAGAACGCTATATGCAAGAGCCCCATCATGTCCAAGAGCAATGGTTAAAGCAGTTTATTAGTACCAATCAATACACTGAAATCGGTCAAAAATTTGATTTTAAAAGTATAAAAACCTACCAAGATTTTGCCAATCGTTTGCCGATTCGGGATTACGAATACTTCAAACCATTCATTGATAGAATGATGTTGGGCGAAAAAGATGTCCTTTGGAATGGCTATGTCCGTTGGTTTGCAAAATCATCTGGCACGACCAATGATAAGAGCAAATTCATACCTGTTACGTCACAAAACTTAAAGCAATGCCACATCAAAAGCACTTGGGACGCTATGAGTTTTATGTACCATAACAACCCAAATTCTAAGTGTTTTAGCGAAAAATCAGTACTTATGGGCGGAAGTGTAACGCCTTTTGAACCCTTTCCGAAGTCCCGTATTGGCGATGTTTCGGCAATAATGATGCATCATTTTCCTTATGTTGGACGACCTTTTATGACGCCTGATTTTGAAACGCTAACTTTGACTAATTTTGAAGAAAAATTGGAGCGAATGGCGCACCTTTTACCAAAAGAAAACTTGGTAATGTTGGGTGGTGTTCCTACTTGGACAGTCGTTTTAATGCGAAAAGTATTAGAAATTACAGGGAAAGATAATATTTTGGAAGTTTGGCCTCAACTCGAAGCCTACTTGCATGGCGGCGTGAGTTTTGAGCCTTATCGTGCGCAATTCGAGCAATTTATTCCAAGTGAAAAATTCATTTATCAAGAAATATACAACGCTTCCGAAGGTTTTTTTGCCATTCAAAATGACCATTCTGAAAACGACATGTTGCTTTTGTTAGACAATGGTATTTACTATGAATTTTTGCCAATGTCAGAATGGGAAAAAGAAGAACCGCAAGCAATACCGCTTTGGGAAGTCGAAAAAGGCGTAAATTATGCCATGGTCATTACGACCAATTCTGGTTTATGGCGTTATTTGCCAGGTGATACAGTTTGTTTTACGTCGGTTGCTCCTTATAAAGTGAAAGTTACAGGCAGAACCAAGCAATTTGTCAATGCTTTTGGCGAAGAAGTCATGGTAGCCAATACAGATAAGGCAATTGCACAAACTTGTTTTTCTATGCAAGCAGCAGTGTCTGAATATACTGTTGCTCCTGTTTATTTTAATGAAAATGGAAAAGGTCGCCACGAATGGATTGTTGAATTTGATAGACCTCCGCACGACATAGAATTGTTTAATCGTACCTTAGACGAGAATCTGCAAAAGGTCAATTCTGACTACGAAGCCAAACGCTACCACAATCTTGCATTAGATCGCTTACTTTTACGCATCGTTCCGAAAGGTACTTTTTACAATTGGCTCAAATCAAAAGGCAAAGTCGGCGGACAAAATAAAGTGCCTCGCCTCGCCAATCACCGAGATTATGTAGATGATATTTTGAAGTTTAGTAATTTGCGGTAGAAAAATTCTTTTTCCGTAGCGTCGGCTTCCGTAGCGTCGGCATTAATGCCGACGCTACGGAAAAAGACGCTACGGAAAAAGAGATTAAGCTCACTCCTCGTTCAACTTTTCTTCCACAGCGGCACTTCGCCACCACAATTGCGCCATCCAAACGCCCAACATTGTAAAAGCAATAATAGCTGGATAAAAAACCATACGCATGGTATTGTCTAAGTCTTGTCCTCCAAAACCAGGGTTTCCGCCATTGCCTGGGTGCAAACTATCACTTAATCGTGGAATTACAAAAAGTAAGGGAATCATAGCAACAAAAGCAAAGATATTGTAAGCTGCGCTGATTCTTGCTCTTTTTTCATGGTCTTCAAACGAGCCTCGCAAGACAAAATAAGCACAATACATCAACAAACATATAGCTGACATATTTTGTTTCACATCAAAAGACCAAGGTTTTCCCCAAGTGTAATTTGCCCAAATTGCACCAGTTACTACGCCCAATACGCCAAAAAGAATTCCTACATTTACGTAAGCAACTGCTTTGATGTCGTATTTTTGTTTTGGATTTTTGAGGTATTGCATAGATCGATAACCCGCAATTCCGAACAAAATCATCATGGCAAACCAAAGGGGTACATGAAAATATGTATTGCGAATGGTCTCTGCCAAAATATTTCTAAAAGGATAATTGGTGAAAGGAGTAGCGTGCAAAGCACCTATTTTATCTGAAAAAACAGCTTTTGTAGGCGCAATTGAATCTTGCGTTACGAAAACAGCTCCTGGATAAGGAAAAGAACCATCAACATCACTGTCCACAATCAGCGTGGTTTCTTGCACTTTTGCATCAGTCGGCAAAAAGCGAGGCAAAGCAAAAGTCGCTGTTAATTCTTGGTCACTTTTCAGCATCGATTGATGACCTTCCACGACATGGCTCGAATCAAATTTTAGCCAAACCCGAATGTCTGTTGCTTGTTTGAAAAGTGTATTGTAGCCATACATCGTGAGTGTCAAAGTATCGCCCGCTTTTGCAGTTGATTTTGATACACGCTCAATGGCTGGTTTTAGGGGAATCAATAACCCAAAAACGATAACGTAAATAAAAATAAATACGCAAAGAATTTTCCACCAATATTGTTTCATAAAAAATAGTCGAAAGTCGAAAGTAAATAGTCGAAAGTAAATCTAATCGAAAATATTGATTATTTCAAGCTAAATACATGACTAATAAATTTATAATAAAAACTGTTCGTTGTTAATTGTTCGCTGAAAAAGTTAATCTCTCCAAATATAAGGAAAAAGAATAAACGCCAAGCTCAAAAGAATAGCATCAATGGACAATAAAATAATAACATCCTTATAAGTTGCAGTGTCTGTAATCAGTCCGAGTGCGTTTGCGGTGAATTTTACCAAGCTCAAAAGTATTGGCAATACTATCGGAAAACTCAAAATCGCCATCAACGTAGAACTATTGTTTGCTTTGGAAGAAATTGCTGCCACAAAGGTGAACATAATCCCAAAACCAAGACTTCCTAAGAGCATCGCCAACCAAAATTGGTCAGCCAATTTAACGGGATTTTCGGTGACAATACTAAATAAAAAATAAGTTAAAACATTGATTACCAACAATAAACCAATGTTATAAATCATTTTTGACAGTAAAATTGCCGTCGGATTTGCCAACTGATAATAGTACAATTGGCGTGCGCCACTTTCTTGAACAAAACTCTTTACGACGGCATTAATTGCTGCAAAAAGAGAGATAATCCAGAACATAACGTTCCACACATTTGGCTGTACTTTGATAAAAGCAATATAAACAACAAAAATCGTTGAGGCAACATATAAAAAAATGCCGCCAATAGCGTACTTTTGTCGCCATTCGAGCATTACCTCTTTTTTTAGTAAAAACCAAAGTTCGTTGAGCATATTTTTTAGATTCTGATATAATTCCTTGCAAAGGTAACTACGTTTTATTATGAAAAAACTATACATCTGTTTTTTTTTGGTCATAAATTTAATTTTTTCTTCTTTTATAGAAATTTCAGCCTGTAGCGGCAACTTCATTTCCCAAGATTCACCACCACAGACACCTTTTTACCTAACAGCAAAGGTAAAAGATGGCGAAGGTGTTTTTGCATTGCTCCGTCGTTTTGATTTGGATGATTTTGATTGCAACATTGAGCAATTTTACACCATCAACGATATGGATGAAAACGATCCTTTGCTGGAAAATAAAACCTACAAAATACCCATTAGAGTATATGAATACAATGGAAAAAGTATTCGTACTTCCATTGACATCAGCGACCTCGCTCAAGCCAAACGCATTGAAGAGTTTAATGAAAAAATGTTTGCTAAAAAAATAAAAAAAGAAGCACTCGTCAAGGGAAATGACCTTTGGGTTCCTTTTCATGAAATGGGTTGCGTGGAGCGAAAAATCGAAGACAAAGAACCTTCTGCCAACAAAAAAGCCGTATCTATTTTTGAAGACGATGCCATTAAAGTTCGTTCTAATCGTTTGAAAAACAAGGTGTTTTATATTGATGCTGGTCATGGTGGGCCTGACCCTGGCGCAATGGCAAAATGGAAAAAAAATAAGATTTGCGAAGACGAATATGCTTACGATGTATCTATTCGTTTGGCGAAAATGCTTTTGGAAAATGGAGCTACTGTCTATATGATTACCCGTGACCCTAACGATGGTATCCGCAATGAACAATATCTTCCTTGCGACTCTGATGAAGTTCATTATCCAAACAAAGAAATGGCTTTAGGGCAAAAAAAACGCTTAACGCAGCGTGCCGTGGTGATCAATGAATTGTTTAAAAAACATAAAAAAGAAGGCATTAAATCTCAAAAATTAATCTGCGTTCATGTAGATTCTCGTGGAAAATCAGAACGTACAGATGTCTTTTTTTATTTCAAACCTGGCAGCGAAGCAAGCGAAAATTTGGCGATTAATTTACAAAATACCTTTGCTAACAACTATCCCAAAGGTCGTGCCTACGAAGGCAGCGTAACAGAACGTGACCTTTTTATGTTGCGTGAAACACGCCCAACTTCAGCTTATGTAGAACTCGGAAACCTTCGCAATCAAGCTGATTTACAACGTCTTTTACTCGAAAACAACAGAACTGCATTGGCACTTTGGCTTTATGAAGGACTTACAAAATAGTTGTTATACTGTTTGATTGTTATATTGTTGCCAACTAAGTGTACCAAGCGTTGGTTTCCTACGTTTGAACAATTTAACAATACAACAATTTAACAATACAATAATTTTAAAATTTATGAAAAATCCATTACTTGAATTACTTATTTTATTGCTTATCGTCATGGCTTCTGCGATTGTCGGAAATGGCATCGGCTTAGGGCTTGCGATGGCAAATGGACTTGATTTGCAAACACTTTTGAATGGTTTGAATGAAAATACACCACTCGAAACACGCAACTTGGTTCGACTGATTTTACTGTTCAATAACGCACTCACTTTTTTAGTCCCAGCCTTGATATATACTTATTTTAGATACCAAAAAAATTGGACTAATCATTTGACATTGAACCGTTTAGCAAGTATCAACGATTTTTTTATTGCCATTGCCATCATGCTGGTTTCCATTCCATTTGTACAATATATGTATAGCCTGAACAAACTTTTACCTTTGCCAGAATGGATGCGTAGCCTTGAAAATGATACCGAAGCCTTACTTAAAGGTTTGCTCAAAATGGAAAACAGTTATGAGTTTCTTTTCAATACAATTGTCATTGCATTGATTCCTGCGATAGGCGAGGAGTTGATTTTCAGAGGTGTTTTGCAGCAAAAAATGCACGATTTTTTTCATAAAAATCACCATGTAGCGATATGGGTTTCGGCAGCGATTTTCAGTGCGATACATTTTCAATTTGAAGGATTTTTTCCAAGAATGATGCTGGGTGCAGTATTGGGTTATTTGTTTTATTTCACACAAAGCATTTGGGTAGCGATAGCAGCACATTTCGCCAATAACTTCACACAACTCCTCATGTACCAAATGAACAAAGATGGAAAAATTGCCACCGATATTGAAAATATTGAAGTGCCTTGGTATGCAGCTTTCATTTCGCTTGGTATCATGCTGGGTTTATTTTATTTTTTAAGAAAAAGTAAAAATAATAATATATAAAATAATATATTTGTGGCATTAATTTTTTTAATTTTATAAAAAAACTTTTACATGAAGAATTTCCTCCAATCTTTTCTCATTTATTTATTTTTATTTGTTTTTGGAATAAAAACACTTCACTCCCAAGCTACTTGGTCGATTACAGGCAATGCTACGGGAACACCAGAAATTAGTAAAATTATGATTAATGCTTGTTGCGAGCCAGAAGGCTTCAATGAATATGTCTACATGAAAACGGGAAGTAATCCCTTCTCTTGGGATGGTATGCAAATTACAGGTAGCGGACTCAATTATACTACAACACCAAATTCTGGTGCGCCTTACAACCATCCTGTTGCCAATGTGTTCACATCAAGTGCTTCAATAGCTGCTAATTTAAATTTTAGTGTTGGAGCTTGTGGCGCAGCAGTTTTTTCAGTAGCACCCAATCCATTACCGCCCAATAGTAAAGTAATTGTAATCATGTCAAGCAATGGAGTAAGTCTTGCTCCAGGTGCAAGTTGTAATCCTAATTTAGGTGCTTTATGCGGACAGGGTACGATATATGTATTGGCAGGTAATTTTACTTCGACATTAGCAGCTTCTCCTGGGAGTTTTGGTTTTTTTAAAAATGGTGCTTGTGTAAGCCTTCCTACTGTTGGGACAGTTTGTACGACAAGTGCAAAATTTGAATTTTTTGACCCTAATACAGGAGCTGTAATTTGTTCAAAAGAAGCATCTTATAATCTTAACAATACTCAAAATTTAGATGGTGAGTATATTCTTCCAACAGGAGCAATGGGCGTAGGAGCTTGTTATGAAATCCCTCCTACTTGGATAAATTCTACACCTTGTACTGCCAACGCAGGGCCTAACAAACTCTTGACTTGTACCTTTCCTTCAGCAACTATAGGAACAGCCGCAGTTGCAGGAAGTACTTACCTTTGGTCTAATAATGTTACTTCTGCAACCCAGACAGTGACATCAGCAGGAACATACAATCTGACAGTAACCAATTCATCGGCTTGTGTTGCGACTTCCTCTGTTACAGTAACAGCAGCCTTTACACAACCCAATGCTGTGATTGCACCAACAGCCACTTTAACTTGTATATCACCAAGCACAACATTGAATACCACTGGTACAAGCACGGGTACTAATTTTTTATACACTTGGTCTGGACCATCTGGATTTAGTAGTACAGGATTGAATCCAGTTGTCAATCAACCTGGTACTTATAGCCTAACAGTTACAAATGCAACAACAGGTTGCACAAAAGTAGCAAATACAACAGTTAGTGAGAATACAATGCCACCAGCGATAAGCAGCATTACACCTGTAACAGTTAATTGCTTTACGCCATCTCCAATGCTTACAGCAAATGCAACGGGTTCTAATTTGGTTTATTTTTGGAGTCCAACCAATCAAAATACAGCAAGTATTACCATTAATGTAGGAGGTACTTATACTGTAACCGTTACAAATGCCATTAACGGTTGCATAGCTTCCACAAGTACAATAGTTCCTGAGGATAAAATACCGCCAGCGGTAAGTGTCACAGCATCAGGAACGCTAAGTTGCCAGAACAATACTGTAGTTTTAAATACAGCTGGTACAAGTACAGGTACAAATTTTGCATACAATTGGTCTGGACCTAATAATTTTAGTAGCACTGCATTGACACCTGCAGCCGTAAGCATTGCGGGAGCATATACGCTGACAGTTACAAATACAATTAATGGTTGTACTGCATCTGCAAGTACAGCAGTTCTTTCTAACAACGGCAATGTTGTTGCCAATGCTGGTGCTGACCAAAGCATTGGTTGTGGTATTCTACAAGCAACCATTGGCACAGTCGCTGTTGCAGGAAATACATATACGTGGTCAAACGGCTCTACAAATGCCACTCAAATAGTAACATCAGTAGGAATATATTATTTGACTGTAACAAATCCAGCAAGTGGCTGTACTGCAACGGACAATGTTATTGTTACAGCCAATAATACGCCACCAATAGCACAAATAAATAGTAGCAGCGGTTTGGTTTTGACCTGTACAAATCCAACTACTACTTTAACAGCAAGTGGAGGTGTTAGTTATTCTTGGGGTAATGGTATTTCAATACAGAGTATATCTGTTGCAAATGCAGGAACATACCAAGTAACTGTCACAAGTCAAAATGGTTGTACATCAACATCGACTGTATTAGTTTCTGAGGATAAAATGCCTCCAACAATAAACATCGCAACACCAAACGTTTTGACCTGTACCAACCCAAACGTAACTTTAAATGCTTCTGGTTCAAGCACTGGGGCTAACTTTACGTATAATTGGAGTACTACAAATGGAAATATTGTAAGTTCAAATACAAATTTGACAACAATGGTAGATAAAGCTGGAGTTTATAATTTTTTGGTAACAAATATATCTAATGGCTGTACTGCAACTTCAAGTGTTACAGTAACAGCCAATAATACACTGCCAACAGTAAGTATCGCTACACCATTACTTTTGACTTGTCAAAGTCAAACAGTTCAACTCTATGGAACAGCAACTACGGGAGCAGCCATTACTTACAATTGGACAACAAACGGAGGAAATTTTGTAAGTGGACAAAATACACTCTCACCAACGGTCAGCAAAGCAGGGACATACACCTTAGTTGTCACTGATAATACAACGGGTTGTAGCAAATTCGCAAGTGTTATTGTTATTAATGATGCCAATATTCCAATCGCCAATGCAGGGCCAGATAAGCTCTTGACGTGTAATACAACTGTTGTTCAATTAAATGGAGCAGGGTCGAGTACAGGGTCGAATTTTACGTATTTATGGACAACTTCTACGCCAACTGGTGGAAACGGTATCGTAAGTGGTGGAAATACGGCAGTGCCATTTGTGAATCAACCTTTGGTTTATTCATTATTCGTGACCAATACTACAAACGGTTGTTCCGCTTCTGATGCTGTGCTTGTTACGCAAGCAATGCCACCAACGATTGCAATTGGCAGTAATTCTCCTGCGTGCGTAGGTTCGACATTGACACTGAGTGCCTCTGGTGCAAATACATATCAATGGACAGGTGCAAATAACTTTACATCAAGTAGTAGTAGTGTTTCTATTCCAAATGTAACAGCTTCTAATGCAGGTGTTTATACTGTGGTTGCGACCAATACAGTAACGGGCTGTAGCACAAGTGTCAGTACAACAGTACAAGTCCAAAATGCCTACGTAACAGCTTACGATATTGTATTGATGAGAGCTGGGACATCAAGGACTTACAATTTAAAACCTGCAATTTTGAAAGCCAATCCCAAAATTATAGGTAATCCTATTCCCAAAAGTGTAAAACTTTCTTATTCTTTGCCAGGTAATTACAGTGTGAAAGTACCATATATTATTGATTCGACGGGTTGTAGTGGTTTGGTTGTTTTATTTGTTAAAGTAATCAAAAATGGCGTAGGGACAAAACCTACCAACTTAGACAATGATTCTGACAATGAATTTAGTCTAGAAATAGAGCGTCAAAAGATAACTGTTTTCCCAAACCCATCAGAAGGTGTTTTTCAAATTAATGTTCCTAAAAATTTGAAATCTTACCAAACACAAGTATTTGATGTCAATGGAAAAATCATTTTGACTGGTGAAAATACCAACGAAATTGATTTGAATAATTTTTCTAACGGTATTTATTTTTTGAAAATAAAGAATGAAGATGTAGAAGAAACTGTAAAACTGATAAAAATATAATTTTTTTCTGTAAAAAGTAAAAAACACACGCTTCTTGTATGAAAAGCATGATTCTTCTTAGATTCATTCTAAATAAAAATTTTTTTTTAACATAATCCAAACTCTTTTTGCTAAAAAACGATTAATATGTTACTTTTGCAAACAAATATAAAACTTATCAAATAATTTTCATAAATAAACAAAATGAATTGGTTTTCAGTATTTTTAAAATCTTCCATTGGTCGTAAATTTGTAATGGGCGTAACGGGTTTATCCCTTGTCGCTTTCTTGGTTGTTCATGCAGGTATCAACGCTTGTATTTTTATGAACGACGGCGGAGATACCTTCAATAAAGCAGCACATTTTATGGGCAGCAACTTTTTTATCCGAGCTTCGGAAATTGGTCTTTTCGCAGGTATCTTTCTTCACGCAATACAAGGATTATTGCTTTGGGCAGATCAAAGCAAGCGTCGTCCAGTAGCGTATGAAGTGCAAGCAGGCAGCGCAACAAGCACTTGGTATTCTCGTTCAATGGGACTTTTAGGAACAATTATTTTGTTGTTTTTGATTATCCACTTATACCATTTTTGGGTGCCATCTCGTATAACAGGCTTGGAAGAAACAACCATTGATGGTGAAGTTATCCACAACCTTTATGGCGAAATGCAGACTGTTTTTGAACATTTATGGGTTGTTATACTATATGTATTAGCGGTTGTTTCTTTAGCATACCACTTAATGCACGGTTTTCAAAGCGCATTCCAAACGATGGGTTGGAACCATCCAAAATATACACCACTTATTAAAGCTATAGGATTTGGTTATTCTATCTTTATTCCTTTGCTTTTTGCAGCAATGCCAATCGCATTGTATTTTAAATGGGTGTAGTAAAAAATGAAATAATTAAAAATTAAAGAAATTAAATAATTACCTTAATTTTCTTCATTATCTTAATTTATTTAATTAGTAAAGATATGGCACTAAACAGTAAATCTCCAGCGGGTCCATTAGACAAAAGATGGACAACATACAAATCTACGGTAAAACTGGTCAATCCTGCGAACAAACGCAAATTGGAAGTAATCGTAGTAGGAACAGGTTTGGCAGGTGCTTCGGCAGCCGCTACATTGGGCGAAATGGGTTACAAAGTCAAGGCATTTTGTTTCCAAGACAGCCCTCGTCGTGCGCACTCGATTGCAGCACAAGGCGGTATCAATGCCGCTAAAAACTATCAAAACGATGGTGATAGCGTCTATCGTTTGTTCTATGACACCATCAAAGGTGGTGACTATCGTGCAAGAGAGAGCAATGTTCACCGTTTGGCGGAAGTTTCGACCTCTATCATTGACCAATGTGTAGCGCAAGGCGTTCCGTTGGCTCGTGAATATGGTGGATTGTTGAGCAACCGTTCTTTTGGTGGTACTCAGGTACAACGTACTTTCTATGCGGCAGGTCAGACTGGACAACAATTGTTGATAGGAGCTTACCAAGCATTAGAGCGTCAAGTGGCGTTGGGCAACGTTGAAATGTTTGCTCGACACGAGATGATGGATGTCGTCAAAATAGATGGAAAAGCACGTGGCATTATCGCTCGTAATTTGATTACAGGAGAGTTGGAGCGTCATGCTGGTCATGCGGTTTTGTTGTGTTCGGGTGGTTACGGAAACGTATTTTACCTTTCTACAAATGCAATGGGAAGCAACGTAACGGCAGCTTGGAAAGCACATAAAAAAGGAGCATATTTTGGTAATCCATGTTTTACACAAATTCACCCAACTTGTATTCCAGTGAGTGGCGATCATCAGTCAAAACTGACCTTGATGTCAGAATCATTGCGCAATGACGGTCGTATTTGGGTACCAAAAACTCAAAACGATACCCGTTTAGGCAATGAAATTCCAGAAGGAGAAAGAGATTATTACTTAGAGCGTCGTTACCCAGCGTTTGGTAACTTAGTACCTCGTGATGTGGCTTCTCGTGCTGCAAAAGAGCGTTGTGATGCTGGTTATGGTGTGGGAACTTCCAAAATGGCGGTTTTCTTAGACTATGCCGATGCAATTCAGCGTTACGGAAAAATCGAAGCAGGTAAGCGTGGCTTGGTCAATGCTGATGCTGCGACGATTACGCAAATGGGAAAAGACGTAGTAAAAGAAAAATACGGTAACTTGTTTGATATGTACGCCAAAATCACTGGCGAAAATCCTTACGAAACACCAATGCGTATTTATCCAGCTGTTCACTATACGATGGGCGGACTTTGGGTGGATTATGAGTTAATGACAACAGTACCAGGGCTTTATGCTTTGGGCGAAGCGAATTTCTCAGACCATGGCGCAAACCGTTTGGGCGCTTCGGCATTGATGCAAGGTTTGGCAGATGGTTATTTCGTGATTCCTTATACAATTGGTAATTATTTGGCAGACGAAATCAAAACAACTTCTATTCCTACTGACCAAGAGGCTTTCGTACAAGCTGAAAACGAAGTAAAAGCAAGAATCGAAACACTTTTGACCATAAAAGGCTCAAAATCAGTTGATTATTTCCATAAAAAATTAGGAAAAATCATGTGGGACGAATGTGGAATGGCTCGTAACGCCAAAGGTTTGACCCAAGCAATTGCTGATATTCGTCAGTTGCAAAAAGAGTTTTGGAGCGATGTTCGTGTACCTGGTACAAACGAGGAGTTTAATCCAGAATTGGAAAAAGCAGGACGTGTAGCAGACTTTTTGGAATTGGGCGAATTGATGTGTATTGATGCGTTGAGCCGTGAAGAAAGTTGCGGCGGTCACTTCCGTGAAGAATCTGCAACACCTGATGGCGAAGCAGACCGTAAAGACGACGAGTACGCTTACGTGTCAGCTTGGGAATTTAAAGGTCAAAACGATTATGGTTTGCATAAAGAAGATTTGATTTTTGAAGTAGCGAAGCCAAGTAAGAGGAATTATGCGTAATTTTACGTTTGATAAATATAATAATCTTACACCTTACAGTGTAATTGATACGACCTTAGAAGAAATTGAACTTGAATTGGTTTATTCTTTTGATGAAAACAGTATTAGGTTACAGCTTTTTGAAATGCTCAAAATCTATCTTTTAGATTTATCTAATTTACTTGATAGACAACCATTTGAAGTTTTAATAGATGGTAGTTTTACATCAAGAAAAATAAATCCTAATGATATAGATATTGTAGTAATTATAGATAGTAAAATAGTTAAGGCAATAGATGTAACAGGTTTTAGATGTAATCTTTCTCAAAAAAAATTAGTAAATTATAGTGGTGTTCATGCCTTTGTGATTGAAAAATTTGAAGAAAATAATACTAAATTCATTCTTTTTCAAGCGGATTTTCTACATTGGTTATCTTTTTTTTCAAAAGACAGGAAAGGAAATAAAAAAGGTATTTTAAAAATAATCTTTTAAGTAGGCATAAAAATTACTTAATAGCAATATTAAAAATATGAAAATTGAAGATATAGAAATTGTGAATACTTTGAATGAAATTCAAAAAATCAACGATATGATAGCATTACATCAAGGCTTTGGTGAAAATGGTAGCATTGCTCTTGATAATTATCAGTTAATGAGAGAAGATTTACTCGAACAACTAAGGCAGCTTTTACATACATATAATCTTACTTTTTCATGGTCAATCAATAGTTTAGCAGCATAATCATAAAAATATTGATAACTAATACAAAAACTAAGTTATTTTAGCTTTTTAATGATTAGTTAGGTAGTTTTATAGAATAAAAAGCGTTTACAAATAAATAAAACATTAATTTTGCGTTCTACGTAAAAAGTCCTCCCTTCTGGGTAGGATTTAGGTGGGGCTTCTCAAATATACAATTATGTCAGCAGAAGGTATGAATCTTACGCTAAAAGTTTGGCGACAAAAAAATAACAAAGCAACTGGAAGATTTGAAACGTATCCAGTTTCTGGCATTTCAAAAGATATGTCATTTTTGGAAATGATAGATGTTTTGAATGAACGTCTTATAACAGAAGGACAAGATCCCATAGCTTTTGACCACGATTGTCGTGAAGGCATTTGCGGTATGTGTTCGATGTACATCAATGGACGTGCGCACGGCCCTTGGTCTGCAAACACGACTTGTCAGTTGCACATGAGAGCCTACAACGAAGGAGATACGATTGTTGTAGAGCCTTGGCGTTCTGTAGCATTCCCTGTCATCAAGGATTTGGCGGTAAATCGTAGTGCTTTTGACCGTATTATACAGTCAGGTGGTTACATTTCTGTCAATACTGGAAATGCGGTTGATGCCAATGCAACACCTGTGGAGAAAGCAAAAGCAGATGCGGCATTTGCAGCAGCGGCTTGTATCGGTTGTGGCGCTTGTGTGGCGGCTTGCCCTAATGGTTCAGCGATGTTATTTACTTCAGCGAAAGTTTCGCATTTGGCATTGTTGCCACAAGGCGAACCTGAACGCATGAGTCGTGTAACCAATATGGTGCGTCAGATGGATACTGAAGGTTTTGGTATGTGTTCCAATACAGGAGCTTGCGAAGCGGAATGTCCGAAAGAAATTTCTTTAGAAAATATCGCTCGTATGAACCGTGAATACACTTCGGCAGTATTTGGCGGATAACTGGAGTTCGGGTTTTAACCCGAATAAATGATATAAAAAAGTTCAAGTTTTGACTTGAACAAATATAGAACTCAAAAAAGTGTAACATTCGTCTTGGCGAGTGTTACACTTTTTTATCTTTACAAAAATTAAAGCGTATGACTATAGCTCGTTTTTATCAATTGTTACTCATTGTTTTTGGCGTATCATTGCTACTTTTTCAAGGAGCGATGCGTATTTTTCCAAACATGAGTTCTTATCAAAATTTTTTTTTGATAGGACAAATCTTTTTTGTTGTTTTATCCATTGTTAGTTTTTACATCGGAAAAAAACTAACACACCACGCTAATAAAAATGTTTTTTCACAGTTTATTTTAATGTTTATTTTGAATAAAATACTATTTTCGATAGCGATTATAGTGGTTTATGTAATAAAAACAAAGCCTTTGTCAAAAGTTGAAGCTATTTTGCCATTTTTGAGTTTGTATTTGCTTTATACGGCGTTTAATGTATATTTTTTATCAAAAATTGGAAAAGAGTAAAGGCGACTTTAGTCGCATACACTACGGTTTTCCTAACGTAGAATATGCGACTGAAGTCCAATGTCATTTCCCTAAGGATCTAATTTAACCAGCCCTTCTAAAGTTTGTATATGTCACCATACTTTTGCGTTTAGACGCTCCTTT
>JAYWHK010000334.1:0-16349 GCA_043777755.1 Saprospiraceae bacterium | reverse complement strand
AAATAAAACAACCAACAGAAGCGAAACCTAATATTTATCAAGTAAATGATGATGCTTCTGATTTGGTGAGTTTTTTGGATAATATGCAAGACGAGCGCAAGGATATTATTCGTAAAATCGAAGCTGACTTACAACGTTGTATTCCTGAGTTTGAAAATATTAGTTTTAGAAAAGTTAATACTGATAAAGTGACAAGCTATACACATAAAAAAATAGGATTAACCACTAAAAACGGTGATACTTATTGGGCGGACGAACTTTCTGACGGAACACTTTATTTTTTAGCGTTGCTTTGTATTGTTAATCAGCCAAATCCACCGAAAATTTTACTTTTGGAAGAACCCGAAAACGGTATTCATCCAAGAAGAGTCAAAGAAATAATGGATTATATTTTTGATTTGGCAGAAGAAAAAGACCTACAAGTGATTATGACAACCCATAGCACTTATGTGATTGACCAATTCAAAGATATACCCGAAAGCATTTTTGTTTTTGACAAAGAAGGTGACGAAACAAAAGTAAAAAATTTGCAAGATTTCATCAATGAAGATGCCGAAAAAGCTAAAAAAGATGGTATGCCAACACTTGATTTGAGTGGTTCTTTGGGTGATCATTGGGCGAGCGGTTTGATAGGAGGTGTGCCACGATGAGAAAAATAAGTTATGGCATTTATGCAGAAGATGAAGCCAATAAAATATTTGTGACCAATGCTATTCAACAATTGGTTTTGCACTTGGGCTACAAAGAAAAAGCAACGTTTGAACGAGAAGAAGAATTTACAGCGATGGCAGTTGCCAAGAGCAGTGATTTTATTATAGAAACTTTTACAGCACGTTGCATTACTGGGATTCGTAGGTTTGGCTTGGACATTTGCTTCGTTTGTTTGGATTGCGAGGACAGGGATTATGAAAAAACAACTCAAAAAATGTTCAGAGCAATCACTCATCATGGATTAACTCAAAATCAAGTTGTGATTTCAGTTGCTGTACAAAGTATAGAATATTGGCTTTGGTATTTGAAAACCAAAAATGAAAATGCTTTACTTACAGAAACGCCAAAAATAGAAACAAATACAACAAGAGCAGAAATGAAAACTGCCATTTATGGTAGTAAGAAAGCAACCAATAAAGTGTCGAACCCTATTGTTGAAAATCTCTCACAAAGCATTGATTTTGAATGGCTTACACATCATTCTGAAAGTTTTAATGATTTTTACGAGCAAGTAAAAATCTTATTGAAAAATATTGCCAACTAAAAAAAGGATACAATGTCTTGTACATTGTATCCTTTTTTTTCTGAAAATTACTTCTTAGCTTTTTTCTTCCGAGAAGGAGTTGTCAAAGCCATTTGAACTTCCTCTCCAATAGAATTTTGAGCAATTGGCCCTTTTTGCGTAATGCGCAAAAGCGGAATAATATCTTCCATACTCGAAGGCATCGCTTTGGAATAATGATCGTCTAATTCAAACAAACGATTGTATTCAATGATTTTGATGAGTTTTTTGTCGTAAGTATCATCAGTTGCATAACCACTTTTTTTCAAACCTCTCGCCCAATTGCGGTAATCAAGGTGGTGATGGTCAAAAAGTTTTCCATAACGCCCATCGTTCATCAAAAGCTCGGTGTGGTCTAGGTAAGATTCTTCGACACGAGGATATTTTCTAAAACCAGCTGTAATGACACCATAATCTTCCAAAGTGGTCATCATAGCACAGCCGCCACGCCAACCGCTACTGCATTTGATACCAAAATGGTTGTTATTTTTTTTGGCGAGTGAGGCTCTTCCCCATTCGGATTCAAGAATACCTTGTGCGAGTGTGATACTTGCGGGAACGCCTGAGCGTTTCATTTCTTCGATGGCAAGTGCGCCATAAGTCATAATGTATTGTCGTCTGACGATTTCGTCTTCTTCATCTTCCGCACCGCTATAAGGTGCATAAGCATTGGCTGAAAAGCCAAGTAAACAAAGCAAAAATGCTATGCCAATGTGAGTGCAAACTTTCATGTTCTATTAGGATTTTATTAGTTGAAAAATACCAGCTAACACTTTTAGTCGCTGTTATACAATCTAAAACAATGCCGAAAATGACATTTAAAATCCCATCAATAACTTGTGTTTTATACAATAAAAAATAAATAATATGTAAAATATTGATTATCAATTATTTATAAATTATATTTTTTTAAAAATATAAAATTAAAAAAACCGCAATTTTGGACAAACTGCGGTTTTTTAATTTCATACTGAGCCAAACAAGAGCTTGGCTTTGCGCTTAACAATACTGTTCGTAAGCAGATTTTAAGTTTGCTGCAATCATTTCGGCAGTACGACCTTCGATTTGATGGCGTTCAATCATGTGGACTAATTCGCCATTGTTGAAAAGGGCAATCGCAGGAGATGACGGTGGATATGGCAACAAATATTGACGTGCCGTAGCCGTCGCTTCTGCATCAACACCAGCAAAAACAGTATATAATTTTTCTGGTTTTTTATCGTTCATCAAAGATAATTTTGCGCCAGGACGAGCCATTGCCGCAGCACAACCGCATACTGAATTGACGACCAAAAGGAACGAGCCTTTTTCGTTGTCCAATACTTCTTTCACGTTTTCCGCAGAGCTAAGGCTTTCAAAACCAAAACTCGTCAAATCTTTTGACATCGGAGCAACCAAGTTAATAGGATACATCATTTTATAACAATACTTGCTTACCGCAAGTGTGGTTTTAATTTTTTATTAAAGTCGAAAGAGAAGCTGTAATATTTTCTAAATCGCTACAAAATTACGACTTATTTCTGAAAAAAGCCAAAAATAATTTTTTTTTTAAAAAAGTGTTTTACCTTTGAGAATCGAAATGTAACAATGTGCTAAGTGGTCAATAAGCTGTAAGTCAATAAGTCCTAAGTCAAAGTCCTAAGTCAATAAGTCTTTTCGCTTGCTAATTTACAATATTTTTAAATGCCAATTATTTCAGTTGATGTACTAAAATCACCTCAAAACTATATTTTATGCAAAAAAACTTATTTTTACTATATATCGTATTAGGATTTCTATTACAATCTTGTTTTTCAGATGGAAATTTAAAGCAAAACAATCTTCCTAAAAGTATGAATGACAGTACTTTTTTGGAAACAGTGCATCAATACGAAGATGAAGACCGTATTTTATGGCAAAAACCTGAGTTAATTCTTGAAAAATTGGGTGATTTGAGTCAAAAAACGGTTGCCGACGTTGGGGCAGGAACGGGTTATTTTACGTTTCGTTTGTTGCCATCAGCAAAAAAGGTGATAGCGGTTGATGTAGAACCTCGTTTTGTTCGATTTATTGACAGTATTAGCGTCGAATTGCCAGAAAAATTATCAGACAAATTAGAAACTCGTTTGGCTTTGGGCGCAAGTCCTGAATTGAAAGCAAATGAAGCCGATGTAGTCCTGATGGTCAATACGTTTATGTTTGTGAACGATAAAAGTGGTTTTTTAAAGAATGTGTATAATAGTATGAATGTTGGCGGACAAATCCTTATCGTAGATTATAAGAAAAAAGATTTGCCAATTGGTCCCAATTTAGAAGAAAAATTAAATGTTTCTGATGTCATAAATTCCTTGCAAACAGCTGGTTTTCAGATGGTTACAAGCGATGAATTGAGTCTGGATTATCAATATTTAATCATTGGAAGAAAGTAGAGAAAAGGCACGCCTTTTCTCGTGTTTAGTGTGCCTACGTAGTGCGAGAAAAGGCGTGCCTTTTCTCTACGTGTACGTTCTGTAGTTGCACGGTTGAGCTTACTCGCTGGCGCATAGTCTATAAAAGTTGAAAAACTAAAACTAAACTACCAGCTGGGACATAGTATGTCAAAGTTGAAAAACTAAAACTAAACTATTTGCTGGACGTGATTTGTAATCACGTTCTTCTGTATGTATGTTTTTAACATAGCGAAGCAGCACAGCACTATCAGTAAAAACACAACCGCTATATCTCCACAGGTATAGCGGTTTGTTTTTTTGAAAGAAAAGCTTATCTTTGTAGAAAGGTTTGATATGCTTACGCATCGTCAGAGACGATCAAACAGAAAAGTTGGATTATGGAAATCCAACCAAGCGAGATGCGGTAGTTATGTGTTTTGTTTGAAGTAGACTTAGGTCCAGCGGAATTTCGCCACGCAATACAGGGATTAAATTCAATATATGCAAATGAACCCAATCAAATTAAAGAAATTGCTGAATCAAAATTTTTTGAATATAAAATTGACGTAAGTACAAATAGTATTGATGCAAGTACTACAACACCATTCAGAATGGGGGCTGTAGTGCCTAAGGGCGAAAAGTATAGTGCGCATACGGTTTATGAACCATTTTCTGGTATGGTTGATGAAAATGGAAATAAACATAGCCCTGTTAGTGGGCTATATCACGAGTTACAACATGGATATGATATATTTACTATGGCAAAAGAATTTGAAAAAGTTAAGAATTTTTCAAAAAGTGCGCAAGAAAAAGTAAAATCATGGTATATTGCTAGAATTAACTGGGCAAGTAGTCCTACTGGAATTCACGGCTATATTAGTAACGACGAATTAGGGCCAACGAAAAAAGAAGCAAAATATCAAGCGGCATTTTTAGGAGAACAACCAAGACCAAACCACAGAGGTGTTTCTTATTGGGCAAAATGGCCATTTACAATTGAATCTACTGATGGAAAATATCCTTCTTTACCAAAATAAAATAAAAACTATGAAACAGATTAAATTTTTCATACTATTTTTTTTAGTTCCTTTTCTGATAATTACAAAAAATTTTGGGCAAAAAGTTTTCAATAGCCAGTCAAAGTGTATAAAATTTTCAACGCTATCGAAAATTCCACTTACCATTGAGTCTATCGAAAACCGGAAGGTAGATAATTATCTTGTTTTTGGAAAAAATAGTAAAAATTCTACAAATAAAAATAATTTTTTAATTTGGTTTAAAAAACTTGAAAAAATAAAAAAACCTTTAGACTACGACATTAGGGCAAAAGTAAGAATGGAAGTCCAAAAGCAAGTTTATACTTGTTACTTAGATAAATCAAAGACGCTAGTAGTAATAAATAACAACTGCTATCAATTAACTTCTTCGGATTTTGATTTTATAAAACTTTTTTTGGATTGTAATTGTTTTCCATAGATTATATTAAACCGCTGGCGCATAGTTTGTAAAAGTCCCAGCTGGCGCATAGTCTATAAAAGTTGAAAAACTAAAAACAAACCACTCGCTGGATTTGGTTTATAACCAAATTCTTCTGTTTGTATGTTTTCAACATAGCGAAGCAGTACAGCACTATCAAAAAACACAACCGCTATATCTCTATAGGTATAGCGGTTTGTTTTTTTGAAAAAATAAAAACGCATCACGTAGAGAAAAGGCACGCCTTTTCTCGCACTATGTTAGGCATACGAAACACGAGAAAAGGCATGCCTTTTCTCCACTAACGCATCAATGTTAAATCTCCTTTGAGGATTTTTTTTGTGCCGTCAATAAATTCAACCTCAGCGTCCCATACGAAAACGGCTGGATTCATTGGGTTACCAGCAAGATTACCATCCCAACCACGAGCAAGGTCATTTACTTTGATGTCGGTTTCTGAATAAACATTATCGCCCCAACGGTCATAGACTTTTAGCCATTTGATGCGCAATACCAACTCTGGATTGCCAAATAACATAAAACGATCATTGCTGTTGTCATTGTTTGGACTGAAAACACTTGGTGCAAAAATACCTATTTTATTATCTACTTCTATATTCGTAAAGGTTGTAGCAACACAGCCATTCTGATTGACGACTTTTAGCGTAAAATACATACTTCGCAAAGGTTTTATGACAATCGGATTCAAGCAATTTTTACAAATCAAGTTGGAATCTGGTGACCAAGTTATACTTTTTAATGGTGGATTTGTTGGATTTACGCTTGCTTGTAATTGTATATCGTCGCCAATTTTTACTTTATTAATGGACGGAATTGAAATCATAAATTTCTCTGGATTGATTAATTCGACACTGCTGCTGTCTTCACAACCTTTGGAATCTTGTACAAAAACAACATACTCACCAGCTTTTAAGCCATTAAAAGTAGTGTAATTATAAAAATTAATGCCACCATCAATAGAATAACTGAACGGAGGCGTTCCTCCCGAAACTGTTTTTATAAAAATAGAACCTTTATTGCCATAACAAAGTGGTTGATTGGCGACGGTTTCCAAGAGCGCAGGTTTTAGGCTCAACACCGAAACAGTATCGCTTGTTTGGCAGCCGTTTTCACTGTTGGTGACCAATAAGGTATAAATCGCTTGTGCAGTGACTTTGGCTTCGAGCGTTGTTGCACCGCTTTCTATCAAACCACCCGACCATTGGTATTTGTATTTTATGCCTTGACTTGAATTTTTGCCATTGACCAAAACAAAACCTTTTTCACAATCAATCACGCCATTTTGTCCAGCGTCTGCTGTTGGTGCAACAATATCCTGAGTAACATCTATTTGTATTTTTTTCTCACATTCGTTGTTTGTATTCAATACTTTAAAATTATAAGTACCTGGTTTAGTGATGTTTAGTGTTGTACTTGTTCCCAATGAGTTGCCGTTGTTGTCTGACCAAGTATAAGTAATATTTGAGCCAGTATCAGAACCTTTACTGTCTAAGACAACATTTGTTTTGGCACAAGTTAGCACTTGTGGTGGCAAAATAATTGCTTTTGGCGCACCTAAGAAAGTGACTTCCATTTCGTCGCTTGCCTTACAGCCATTGACATTGTTGGTTGCGGTTAGTTGATAAATTCCAGCACTTTTCACTGTAACTTTGAGTTGGTCTGCATCTTTTACGATTGTTCCGTTGCTTGTTGTCCAAAGCAATGTCAAGGCTTGTTTTGCGGTAGCAATTGCGCTTACTTCTATCGTTGGACTTTTGCAATTCAGTTCGATATTTGCGCCAGCGTTCACTTTAGGCTTGATGGTATCTATTGGTACATCAACTTGTTTGTTGCTTTTACAAAAATTCTTAGTGTCCATGACTTGCAAAAGATACAAGCCTGGTTTGTCCACAGTCGTGGTTGGAGAAGTTTTACCATTAAGGATATTGCCATTGGCTGTACTCCATTCGTAATTTCCGCTGCTGCCCGTTACGGTTGCATTGGCTTTTAAATCTATATTTGGTTTTTTGCAAGTCAGTGTATCTGGTTTCACAATTGTAATCAGCGGAACAATTTTATTGATTTTTATGACAACAGTATCACGATTTTGGCAACCATTGTTTTTATTGGTTATCAAAAGAAAATAGGGTGCTGCTTTGTCAATTTTTGGATTCAAAGTTTTTTCATCAGCTAAAATACGACCAATGTTTGTTGTTGTCCAATTATAGACAAATTCATTGCCTTTGCTTGATTTTTCGCCTTGTAAGGTCAAAATGCTATCTTGACAATTGATTTCTAAAGTTGCGCCAGCGTCTGTAGTTGGCAAGATTTTATCCTCTAAAACATTGACAATTTTGCTGTTTTCACATTCATTTTCAGTGTTTTTTACTTTTAAAGTATAAATTCCTTTTTTATTGATTTGGATTTGTAGGCTATCTTTATTGGATAAAATGCCGCCAGTGGTCGTTATCCATTCAAATGTAAATTGATTGGCTTGAAAAATATTTCCACTAAGTTCAACTTTTGGTTTGGCGCAAGTAATCAAATCTTGTGTAACATTGATAACAGGTTTTATTGTATCAATTTTGATTGTTTTTTCAATTTCTTTGATACAATTATTGTTTGAATTATTGATTTGTAAAATATAGACTCCAGCACTATTGATTGTTGGTTTCAAGGTGTTTTGACCAGTGATGATGTTTCCACCATTTTTTGTACTCCAAGTAAAAGTAATTCCTGAGCCTTGCGAACTTCCTGTTCCGTCCAATTCTAAGGTCTTTGTTTTACAATCCAAATCGCCATTGGTCAAAATCTCTACTTTCGGAACATTGGCATCTTGTGTAACGCTTGTGCTATCGGTTGATTTACAACCGTTTACCTTATTTTCTACTTCAAAAAAATATTTTCCAGGTAAATCTGTTTTTATATTTAAAATATTGCTTGCGCCTACGATATTTCCGTTTGGTGTTGTCCATGAATAAATCAAATCACTCGGAACACCATTGCTTGCTGTACCTTTTAGAATTAAATCTTTGATAGTACAGGTCAAATTTCCGCCTAATCCAGCGTCCACGATGGGCGTTAGGATATTTTTGATTACTGAGATTTGAGCTGTTGCAGCACAAAAATTGGACGTGTCGGTAACGACCAATTGATAGTCACCAGGCTGATTGATGCTTGGTTCGAGCGATGTTGCGTCTTTGACGATTCCATTTGGAGGTGTTTTCCACTCAAAAGTATAAAAACCAGAATTTGCACTTGCATTTCCTTTTAATTTTAAAGAAAAATTGCGACAATTGAGTGTGTCCGTTTTGGCAATACTCGCTTGTGGTTTTACAATATCTTGCGTAACAATGACGCTGTTTTGAGCAATACAAGTAGTTTTTGTATTGGTCATCGTGATGCTGTACGTTCCAGGTTTATTGACCAAAGGCGATAGGGTAGTGCCGCCCGAAACAAAGGTAACATTACTTGGTGTTGTCCAATTAAATGAAAAATTTGCGCCCGTAGAACTTGCCGAAGCGTCTAAAGGCATAACTGTTGTTTTGCAGTTCAAAATGGCAGGTTTTGCAATTTTCAAAGTTGGTTTTAGTGTATCCTGAGTGATGTCCACTGAGGATTCTTTTGTACATTGATTGGTCGAATTAAAAACTTTCAAAGTATATTTTCCAGCAGCGTTTATTTTTGGCGTTAAAGTCGTTCCTCCAGAAACGATGTTTCCACTAACAGTAGTCCAAGAATACGTAATGTTTGCGCCCGAACTTCCCGTTCCCGTTAAAGTAATGTCTTTGATTGTACAGTTTAATTCAGTGGTTGCGCCAGCATTGGCTTGCGGAATATTCGCATCTTTTTTGACATTGACAACAATGCTGTCTTTGCATTTACTGATGGTGTCGGTTAATATTAATTTGTAGTCACCTTCATCAACGATGGTTGGTTTTAGTGTATTTGCGCCAGCCGAAATTCCATTTAAAACACTCGTAATCCACTGGATTTTAGCGTTTTGTATTTTTGTAGAAGCTGAAGCATCTAAGATTTGAGTTGGTTGTGTACAAGTCAAAAGCAAAGGTGTTGCAATAAGTGGATTGGGCTTGTTCGTATTTTCAATGATGGTTACAATGCTGTCTTTTTCACAACCGTTCTGACTATTTTTTATTTTAAAAGTATAAAGTCCTGCTTTGTTGATGATAGGAGAGAGCGTTGTTGCGCCTGAAACAATTCCTGTTCCTGTCCAAGTATAAGTGAAATTTGTGCCAGCCGATGAACCATTTGCATTTAAGGTCAAAGATGAATTGGCACAGTTTAAAATACTGAATTTTGCAATTTTTAAAGTAGGTTTTGTTCTATTGTCTTCGACTTGTACTGAAGCATTTCCTTTACAACCATTTGCGGTGTTGATAATCTCCAAATTATAGCTACCTGGCTGATTAACAATGGGTTGTAATGTATTTTGACCAGAAACAAATGCGCCTCCGACAGTTGTCCAAGTGTAGGTAAATGTTGCGCCAGTTGAAGAAGCTGTTCCATCTAAGGTGACTTGTGGAATATTGCAATTGATTTCTTTTTTTGAGCCAGCGTTGGCAGTAGGAACACCCAAGTCCAATGAAACATTGGTGGTTGAGCTTTGTGTACAGCCATTTTGTACATCTTTGACCGTTAAAGTATAAGTTCCGACCTGAGAAACTGTTGGTGATAAAGTATTTCCTCCATTTGTATTTGAAATGTTACCACCATTATTTGACCACTGGTATTGGTATTGAAAACCTGAACTTCCACTGCCTTGGAGTTGCACACTATTTGATACACAAGTAATGACTTTTGCAGGGCCAGCATCGGCATTTGGTTGGCTAATATTTTGCAAAACACTCACTACTTGGGTAATGGCACAACCATTGTTGGTATTATTGATTTGTAAAGTATAAGTTCCAGGAGCATTGATACTTGGCGTAAGTGTATTTTGCCCATTTGTAATATTTCCGCCATTTGTTGTACTCCAATTGTATAGGAAATTGCTTCCATTGCTTGATGCACTGGCATCTAAAATCAACGATGTTATATTGCAATCTAAGTTTGTTGGTATTGCAATAACCGCTACGGGATAAACACGTTGGTCAATGACTGTTACTGTTTCTGATTTTTCACAACCATTGCTCGTATCGGTGATTTTTAAAGTATAAGCACCTCCAACGTTGATGGTTGGCGTTAATGTTCCTTGTCCCAATATCGGATTTGGTGTCCATACGATTTGATAATTAGCACCTACACTTGATCCATTCGCATTTAAAATAACAAACGGCTGTGGACAAGTGATTTCTGAAGGTGTAGCGATGCTTACCGTTGGGATTGTTTTATTTTCAGTAACATTGGTCGAAGCATTGAATTGACAACCGTTTTGAGGATTGATGACATTTAAATTATACGTTCCAACTTGATTTACAAGGACATTGTTACTACTTCCTCCGCTTACAATATTTCCGCCATTTGTTGTCGTCCAACTGTACAAATAACTTGTACTTCCATTGGCAAAAATAAAAATACTTGGGTTGCTACAATTCAATTGTGTTGGAGGAAAAATACTTACTGCGGGTAATAATTTATCTTCGCTTACAACAATTGTTTTGCTATTGATACAACCATTTGTTGTATTGGTAATGGACAAAGTATAAGCACCTCCAACGGTTACTGTTGGCGATAAAGTAGAATTGTTGGTAAATCCAGCTGGACCAGACCATGTATAAGCAAAATTTGACCCTTGCGAAGAAGTCGTTCCATTGATACTTGCTGATGTATTGATACAATCTATGATTCCAGAGGGAATTGCATTGACGGTTGGTGGCGTATTGTCCTGAGTCGTGGTAATGCTGCTTGTGGTAGAACAACCATTAAAGCTATTTGTTACAGTTACAGTATAAGTTCCACCCAAATTGACTGAAATATTTTGTTGGTTGGCATTGCCAACGATACCGCCTGTTGGCGATGACCATTGGAATTGAAGATTTGAACCACTGACAATAGTTGTTCCTAAGTTTAAAACTGGATTTGTACAAGTCACAATTCCTGTACCTGTTGTATTGATGACTGGCGCAACTTTATCTTCATTGACTATAGCTTGTGCAGTATTGGTACAACCTGTAGTCGTATTGGTAACAGTCAAAGTATATGTTCCTGCTTGGTTCACCGTTGGTGTTAAAGTTGTGCCTCCTCCGCTGATGTTTCCACCATTGGAAGCTGCCCAATTGTAGGTGAAATTAGCACCTGTTGCACCTGCTGCATTGATTTGTACTGTTCCGTTGGCACAAGTGATGGTTGGTGTATTTACAATGGCTGCGGCTGGCGTGGTTTTATCTTCTGGAACAGTTACTGATGCCGTTTTTTTACAACCATTTGTGGTATTGGTAATGGTCAAGTTGTAAGTTCCGCCTGCGGTGATGCTTGGATTTTCATTTGTACTTGAAAAACCACTTGGGCTAGACCAGTTGTAGGTAAAATTTGTTCCTGTACTCGAACCTGTTGTATTTAAGGTAGCTGTTAAATTATTACAATAAATAGGATTTGAAAAATTAATAATTGCCGTTGGGTCATTTTTATCTTCTGGAACAATGACTGATTCTGTATCGGTACAACCATTGACAGAATTGGTCACGGTTACAGTATAAGTTCCACCTACCGAAATACTTGGATTTGCACCAGAACCGCTTGGACTCCAAGCATAAGTTAAATTTGAGCCAACAACGCTTGTGTTTAAAGTTGGGTTTGGTGTAAAACAATTCACTGTAACAACAGGAATTGGCGAAATCACGGGCGCAACAATGTCTTCTGTTACGACGACGACATCGGTTTTTGTACAACCATTGACAGGGTCAGTAACAGTCAATGTGTAAGTACCCGCAGTTGTCACTGTTTGGGTTGCAGTTGTGACATTATTGCTCCAATTATAGGTGAAATTACCTATTGAAGGTGTTCCTATACTTACGCTTTGATTGTTAAAACAACTTAGAAGTTTATCAGTCCCAGCATCAGCGGTTGGCAAAACCTTGTTTTCAGTAACATTGACAGAAGCTATTTTTTTACAACCATTTATAGTATTTGTGACTGTCAAAGTATATGTTCCAGCAACGGTTGCGTTGGCTGGTGGAATAGTAGTACTTGAAAAACTAGCTGGACCCGTCCAATTATAAGTGTAAATTGCTCCTGTACTCGAACCTGTCGCATCTAATAAAATACTTGAATTATTTCCACAAGTTAAAATAGCTGGCGGCGCAATAACAGCCGTTGGATCATTTTTATCTTCTGGAACAATAATGGATTCTGTATCGGTACAACCATTGACGGAATTTGTTACAGTGACAGTGTATGTTCCTCCAGCAGAAATCGAAGGACCACTTGGCGACCATGTATAAACTAAATTAGAGCCTGTTGCACTTGCCAATAGAGTTGGATTTGGTGTAAAACAATTGACTGTTACAGGTGGAATTGGAGAAAGAATAGGCGCAACAATATCTTCTGTTACGACAACGACATCTGTTTTTGTACAACCATTGATAGGGTCAGTAACGGTGAGTGTGTAAGTACCCGAAGCTGTTACTGTTTGTGTTGCTGTCGTCACATTGTTACTCCAGTTGTAGGTGAAACCACCAATTGCAGCTGTTCCAATACTAACACTTTGATTGTTAAAACAATTCAATAGTTTATCAGCACCAGCATCAGCGGTTGGTAAGGCTTTGTTTTCAATCACTGTAACTGTTGCTGTTTTTGTACAACCGTTGTCATTATCTGTTACTGTAATGGTATAAGTTCCTACTTGATTCACCGTAGGTGTTAAGGTTGTTCCTCCACTTACAATACTTGGACCAGACCAATTATAAGTAAAATTCGTTCCAACACTTGAGCCAACGGCACTTATTGAAATACTTGGATTTCCACAAGTTATAGGAGGCGGTGTAAGTGTCACGGCAGTTGGTAAGGTTTTATTTTCAGCAATTACAACACTTGCCGTTTGTGTACAACCATTATTGGTATTTGTAACGGTCAAAATATATGTTCCTCCTGCGTTAATGTTTGGATTTAAGGTTGTTCCTCCTGATGCAATGCCTGTTCCTGACCAATTATAAGTGAAATTTGCACCAATACTTGAGCCAATTCCGCTAATCGGAACGATTGGCGTTGCACAATTTATCGTTACATTTGCTGTTGCTACTGCTGTTGGTAAAGTATTATTTGGTAAAATAATTACTTTTGCAGTGTCTTGGCAACCTTTACTATCTGTTACGGTCAAGATATATGTTCCTGCTGGTGCGCCGCTTAGATTTTGACTTGTGGTATTTGAAGGGTCATTCCAGAGATACATATAAGGAGTAGTTCCTCCTGTGACACTAACAGTTCCTGTTCCTTGAGCGATACAAGTTTGAGCCGTGCTTGCGCTTGTCGTTGCTATCAAAATAGGAGGTTCTGTGATGTTTTCCGTTTTTATTTTTGTACAACCAATATTATCCGTAATGGTAACGGTATATGTTCCTGGTGAAAGCCCTGTTAGGTTTTGGCTGATTGAAGAATTGCTCCAAAGATAAGTATAAGGAGCAATGCCTCCAGTCAGACCAGAGATAGACATAGTACCATTATTGGCGGCATTACAACTGACATTGGTTTTTGTAATGGTGGCATCAGGATTCGATTGTTGTACGATTGCTGAACCGCTAAACGTTCCTTGACAAGATGAACTTGGGTATTTTACTCCACTGATGGCATAAGTTCCAGCTTGTGTTACGGTTAAACTATAGGGTGTTGAATTGATTGTCACTGGAGCTTGTGCAACACCATTCAAAGTATAAGTCAATTGCCAAGGCGGTGTTCCTGTCAAATTAACATTCAAAGTGGTATTTCCTCCCGCACAAAGACTCCCTGTTGTGGAAGTCATATTCGCAGTAGGAACACCTTGGACAGTAACTTTTGCATCATCAATTTTGACGTGACCACACATATCTGTTACGGTTACAGTATAAGTTGTGATGCTCGGCAAAGTAGTAGCAGTAAAAGTTGTACTATTTCCTGAACCGTTCGGACTCCAAGTATATGTATAATTGGGAAATCCGCCAGTTACGATTGGAGCGAGTGTAACACTTGCTGCGGAACAAACGGTTACATCGTTCATCGTAACAATCAAAGGAGGATCTTTAATGGTCAATTCGTAAGCGGAACATTTGCAACTTTCATTGACGGTTACTTTTATCACTTCGTTGCTTTCATTGAGTTGGTCTAATAGGATGGTTATGGGAATTTCTATACAATTTTGACCTGCTGGAATAACAGCTGATGTGCCAAATGGTACATAATCCAATCCAGCCGTAGCCGTAGAACCTGTCATACTCCAAGTCACTGTTTTTGGAATGGTAATATCAGCACCTGGCGGGCGACGGATTTTTAAAACGCCATTTTCACAGCCTTCATTGACTTCGCTAATGTTCTGGTTGGTGGCATTGAAGATGGAAGGGATAACATAGGCTTCTGCATTGAATGAATCTCCTTTTAAAAAAACGGCGGAATCAAGCGTCTTATCAGCTACGTCAGCAATCACTAACCTTAGACGGTATGTTTGACAAGGTTGTACAACGGCTGATGCTGTCAATGGTGTTGTAAAACCATTGAAAACACATTCGTTGATTGATGCAGGATTGGGAGTTGTTGGCCCAGTTGGGTGCCCTGTACAGCCTGGCATTTGAAATATAGCGTTGGATGCTTTGTTGCTATAATAGTACGCTGAATTTGTTCCATGATTTACATTGTTGATAGATACAATATTGGAGGCGGTGGTCGTGGTAGGTAAGGTTGCCATGTTTTGAGTGCCTGCAATGCCTGGTCCACTAATGAAAAAGCCAAATTGGTCATTAAAATTAGTATTAACATACTGACAATATTCTTCTGATGCAAAAACATATTGAAAACTCAAAAAGGAAGTAGTTGGCTTTAAATCAAATTCAAATACAACTTTGTCATTGAGGTTATTGCCTGTAAGGTTTGGGTCATTTGTAGCTCCACCACCTTGCATAGCAGTACTTGCACTTACATTTGATGATTGACCAACTTGATTGACATTTCCTGTACTCATAATGACACCTTGATCAAACCCAACAGAGGTACTTCCGTTGTTAAATGAGCCATACTGATTAGCTATTCCTGTTTGGCTCACCAATGTGACTTCAAAGCAATTTGTACCAATTAATACATTTTTTATTAAATCAAGAGCACTTCCTCCTGGTGTTGTTGTTATGGCAACCTTTTTATTGCCAACTGCATTTGCTATACTGGGTATTTGATTATGACCACTTTTGTGATAAGTCAAATAATAAAGATTGCTGACATTACGACCATTATTGAGCAAATCAATATCAATATCTAAAGTTGCTGTTGTGCTAAGTGCTTTAAATACTTGGGGCGAGCCAATATTTTTTCCATTAAAATAAATTTTTCCATTAGGTTCATTTTGTCTGCTACTTGTCAAAAAAAACTCATATTCCTCTCCAATTTCCAGATTTTGCAAAACAAGTTTTTGCTTTGATTGCGTCACCATTAAAGGAAAACGTTCTCCTTCCGATTTTACCACAATCGTGGTTGTTGGAATAGGTTTTTTCTCTATTTTTACATCGGTAGGCGATTTGTCAATAGAATTAGAATTTTGAAAAAAAGAAAAGAAAGAAAATAGGGTAGTGTAGAATAAATTAAGTGACATGATGAATGTATTAAAAAGCGAAAGTATTGTATTGTAGTATATTGGAAGTTGTCTAAAATGTCTATGTTTTATAGGAGTTGTTAAGGTGACACAAAATTAAATTTTTTATTTTAAAAACATATATGTTTAGTCTAAATTATTCATTTTCAACGCAATAAAAAATATAAGTACTTCGACTAAAATAACCCGCTGGTGCATGGTCTGTTTTAACACAAAACATTATACGTTTTAACAAAGAACAAAACATCACCACTCGCTGGATTTGGTTTATAACCAAATTCTTCTGTTTGTATGTTTTCAACATAGCGAAGCAGCACAGCACTATTAGTAAAACCACAACCGCTATATCTCGACAGGTATAGCGGTTTGTTTTTTTTGAAAGAAAATAAAAACGCATCACGTAGAGAAAAGGCACGCCTTTTCTCGTGTTTCGTATGCCTAACGTAGTGCGAGAAAAGGCGTGCCTTTT
>JAYWHK010000333.1:0-16373 GCA_043777755.1 Saprospiraceae bacterium | reverse complement strand
AGTGAAAGTGATTTTCGGGGTCATTATTTCATAATGTATTGAAAATCAATAACTGTAATTTTTTCCAATCCGAAAATCACTTTCACTTCAGTATAATTAGATAAAATTGGCTTTGCCGAATTTCATTTCGTGATTAAATAAAATTACGTTAAGTTTTTATGAAAAAAGCTAGTCAAAACGCTGAATACTCATCACATCGCTCAATTTTTCGGTGTCTATCAAAACATTGGCAAAATGATTTGCCCAAAAAGGAGCGAGCGAAGTTCCTTTTGCGCCAAGTCCATTAAAGATGGCGCAAAAGGGATTTTCTGGATGAAAACCAATAAATAATTTACGGTCTTTGGTCGCTGGTCTAATTGCAGATTTGTGTGCAATAACTTGATAATCAATGTTTAAGAATTGGTTTAATTCATTCAAAAAACCTTCTTTGATAGATGGAGTAGGAGAGGAGTCCGTAGGATTCCATTCATAATTAGAACCTAACCAATAGCAATTTTGACCTTCCTGTGGAATAATATTCACATTGTTTTTGATAACGTTTTTCAAGTTTTCGCTTTCCAATTTCAAGTGCAACGCTTCGCCTTTTACAACATTAAAAGGCAGCCAAGACCATAATGGATTGAATCGAGCTTGCGCACCTTCGCAATAAATCACGGTTTCTTGCTGGTGTGAATTTATGAAATCATACCTTTTTTCGGTAAGCATATTTTTTTCTTTCAAAAAAAATCTAAAAGCAGCGATGAACAATACCAAATCAACTTGTGCGGCATTTTTCACGACACCAAAATTTATTTTTTCGTTGAAAAAATTTTTGTATTTTTTTTTGTCAAAATCCTCTTGAATGTAATGTTTTACTTCTGGCAAAGAAGCCCGAATCGCCCAATCGTTTTCTTCTTTGATGTCACTCAAAGTCCAATAAATTTCCCTTGGATACCATAATTTTATACCTAAAAATGACTCGATTTCCATGTAAGTTTTTTCAGCAAAAGGCAATAAAACGTCAATATTATCCGATTTTACAAGCCTTCGACCTGTAATTGGATTGATTAAACCAGCAGCTACGGAAGAGGCAGCAGTACCGTGACCTTCGTCATAGACCATGACATCGTGACCTTTTTTTATTAAAAAATAAGCCAACATAGAACCCGCCAAACCTTGTCCGACGATGATAAATTGTTTTTTTTTCATATTCGTCGTCAAATTTCATACATTCATCGTTAATATCAAAATTATGGAACTAATTTTTTCGTAAAAAAGTTGTACTTACTATAATTCAAATTCAATTCTTATAAAAAAATGACAAAAACAGTTCAAGCGAACGATATTATTAAAAACCACGTTTTGTTGGCGATGGGTTCGAGCATGATTCCAATTCACGGTGCAGATGTGATTGCGCTGAGTGGTATTCAAATGGACATGGTGAACTCTCTCTGTACCAACTACGATGTGGAGTTTTCAAAAGTACAAATGAAAGCTGCGGTTGGTGTTTTGGTTGGCACAAGTATCACCAAAATGGCTGCACAACGTTTGCTCAAATTCATTCCAGGCATAGGTTCTGTGATTGGTGGTTTGGCGATGGCAAGTATGGCAGGTGCTTCGACCTACGCTTTGGGAGAAGTTTTCAAAGCGCATTTTGAAAGCGGCGGAACAATGCTTAATTTTGACATCGAAGTACTGAAAAAACGCTACAATGAGATGTTTGAAAAGGGCAGAACAATTGTTCCTTCTTGGCAGCCTTCAACGACCAAATCAGCAGCAACAGAAAATACAAGTGCTTCATTTTCAACGAGTAGTGATATTGTAACCCGTTTGAAAGATTTGGCGCATTTGCGTGATTCTGGTGTTGTGACAGAAGAAGAATTTCTTTCTTTGAAGAAAAAAATAGTAGATGGATTTTAATGTGATAATTTTGTTTTGATAGAAAAGCCGTTGCTGCAAAGTGATGGCTTTTTCTTTTTGGGTAAAATGAGCTTTAGCTCGTTGAGAATTGTAGCTATATACAACGGATATTGGTTATTAGATATTAAAGATATTGCAAACGCTTGGTGTTCAATATTTTGCGTAGATGCAAAATCCCAAAACCACTCTCCAGCGTGTATATATTCCATCACGAGCCAAAGCTCATGCTACCTAAATTTTTTCTTTTTTTATTTTAAAAATTAGAAAAACATTTTTATTAGAATTTTTTTTTTAATTTAGCGTTTTTATAAGAAAAATAACTGTATGAATAATATTTTAGTGATTGGTGCTGGTCGTTCTGCAACGGCTCTTATTAAATATCTTTTAGAGAATGCGGCTGAAAATCAATGGTTTATAACTGTTGGAGATGCTGATTTGGAGCTGGCAAAACAGAAAGTTGGTAACAATCCGAATGGTCGTGCCGTTTGGTTAGATGTTCAAAAACCGAATGACCGTCGGGATATGATAGCTCGAGTTGATGTGGTGGTTTCGCTGTTGCCTGTTTTTTTGCATTGGGACGTTGCGCAAGATTGTATCAAACTGAAAAAACATTTGGTAAATGCTTCGTATGTGACGAAAGAAATGTACAGTTTGGGTGAAGAAGCAAAGCGGAATGACTTGATTTTTATGGGTGAAATGGGGCTTGACCCAGGACTTGACCACATGAGTGCTGTCCAAAAAATCAATGAAATCAAGGCGAAAAATGGAAAAATTACAGCTTTTCGTTCTTATACAGGAGGTTTGGTTGCGCCAGAAAGCGACACAAATCCGTGGAATTACAAAATCTCTTGGAATCCGAGAAATGTTGTGTTGGCTGGTCAAGGGACAGCGCAATATTTGGAAGATGGCAAGCACAAATACATTCCTTACAACCGACTTTTTACGCAGTACGATGTGGTGAATATTCAAGGAATGGGAGAATTTGAAATGTACGCCAACCGTGATTCTTTGTTGTATCGAGATGCTTACGGGATTCAAAGTACGCCCAATATTATCAGAGGAACACTTCGTAAAAAAGGCTTTTGTGAGGCTTGGAATGCGCTCCGAAAAATTGGTTTGACAGACAATACTTATCCGATAGTGGACTCAGAATCAATGAGTTATCACGAATTAATGGAGGCTTATGTTTGGAAAACTTCTACGGGTTCGGTCAAAGATAGGATTGCCAATTTGGTTGGAACAACACCCGATTCTGACATCATGCACAAGTTAGAATTTTTAGGACTTTTTAGCAAAAAGAAAATAAAATTGCAGCACGCTTCGCCAGCTCAAATTCTGGAAAGTCTTTTGGTTGAAAAATTAGCACTTGAACCAGACGACAGAGATATGGTGATTATGCAGCACGAATTTGATTATTCGATTGCCCGTCAGCGTCGCCGTTTGACTTCTACTTTGGTGATGAAAGGTGACAATTCTAACGATACAGCGATGTCCCGTTTGGTCGGTTTGCCTTTGGCGATTTTTGTAAAATTATTGATGCAAGGAAAATACCAGCATACAGGCGTAAATATTCCGATTATGAAAGAAGCCTACGAACCAGTTATCGAAGAATTGAAAAAATATGGCGTTGAGTTTGTTGAAAAAGATGAAAAAATATTTTAAATATAATTTTTTAGTTCTTAAATGTTTGCTATTGTTTGCAATTGTTCTAACTGATTGGAAATTAAAACAATACAACAAAGACAAACAATTGCAAACATTTTAAACAATATATTACTTTAGCCCAATCATAATTTTTTCACCAATATAAAAATCATTTTTAGGTGGAAGATTGATATAAAGTTCTCTGCCCCAAGCTTTTACGTCTGGATTGCGACGAAGACGGAAGGGCAATTCTACTAATTTTGGGCTTACGCCAATCAAAATTGCTCTACAAGTCACCGTCGGGCGAAGTGCCGAACTCAATGTAACCGTATCGCCCAAACGATAAGGAATATTTAGGCTTTCGTGCATGAAACCAATGATTTTGTTGGGCTGCTGCGGATTGATTTTTGCCAAATCTTTGTAGCTTTGCGCAATCTCATTTTGTGCTATAAAAACTTGCTCCACAAAGCCATCGCAAGGCGAAAACAATACCAATTTTGATTTTTCTTTACTGATAAAACCAAGCTCGTTTTGGATTTGTTGGACTTTTACTGCACTTATGCTATTGTTGCTAATCGTCTGATTGTCAAAGAGTTTGCTTTGTTCTTTGCTTTGCAAAACGACCTGACGCATTTCTTCTTCCAGTGCTTTTATCTCTTGTTCTTTGATGCTGTTGTTGGAAGAATTTCCATCACCAATAGCTTCTCGAATATTTTTTTGAACTGAAATTTCACTTTGCAAAACCTTGATTTGCGATTGCAGTTCGCTGATTCGGGCAGCTTGTTTGGATTCAAAAACTTCTTTATCTTTGAGTGTAGCGGTGTTTTTTGCCAAACGCTCTACATCAATTTGACTGATTTCGGTCAAATGTTTGGTGGTACGCTCGTCCAATTCACTGCGCAGCAAGACCATTAAAGTGTCCCCTTTTTTGATTTGTTGTCCTGCTTTGATATAATTTTTCTGTATAAAAACAGAGTATTCTACCTTTATAATTTGACCTTCCGTTTCGGCAATACCGAATAATTGTTGTGTGCTTTGGTTTTGTAAATGTCGTCCAATGTACAAAAAACCAAGAAGGGCAATCGCCCAAAAAACATATAAAATATTGATTTTCATTACTCGTTTGTCGTAAAGTCTGAATTTTGTTTGCTAAATTTTCTAACACTAACACCTTCTTTTTCAATACTTTGTATGAATTTTTTGTATTCATCATCGTTGTTGAGCAGAACGACGTAATCTATTTCTTGGTAAGGTGTTTCGCCTTTGTTGCTTGAATCGTTTCTGATGCTTTCCACTGTCCATTTTTTACAAAATGTATTCAAATGTTTTTCTACAAAAAGTTCTTTTTCAAACTCTGGATTGAAGCGTACTTTTAGGTCAAAAATGATATGGTCGCCCATATTAAACGGCGTAAATCGCAGCAATAAAGCAATAAAACAAAAGCTCAATGAGCCAATGACCGCTGGTAGAAAAACGTAAGAACCACATGAAATCCCTGCACTAATGGCTGCAAAAATGAAAATAACATCACGTGGATCACGAAAAGTACTGCGAAATTGGATAATTGTCAGCGCACCCAACAAGCCTACACCTGCTGAAATACTGTTGTTCGTAGATTGGACAACCGTTGCGGCAATCAAAGAACTCAAAATCATAGCTTGAATAAAATTGCTTGATTTGAGCGTATTGGGCGTCGTCTTTGTGTAAGTGACGGCTATCGTAACCGACAATAAAAAAGCCAACAAAAAGGTGAACAACACCATTTCAAAGGTTGGATTTTCGATGTTGGTGTATAATGAAAGAAGTTCTTGCATAAATTTTTTATTGTTTCACAACTTTATAAACCCGTGAATTTTCTGTTTTTAAAATATACATTCCATTTGCAAAATTGCTCATATCCAATTGAAACTCGTTGTTTTCTACTTTTTTAGTAAAAATATTTTTTCCATTTAAGTCAAAAATATTGATTTTCCCTAAATTGGCATTGTCGTTTTTAATAGTCAAAACATCGTTTGTTGGATTTGGATAAATGACCAACTCGTTCATAATCAAGTCATTAATTCCAACATTTACTTTTTTGCAATCGCCATTTGTCACGCCAAAAGTAGGATTCGTAATCACAAAATTCCCTGTTCCATTCGGACAACGGGCAAAAGAATAATCTGCTTTTTGATTGTTAAAAGAAAGACTATCCAACACTTTTCCTTGTGCATCAGTAAAAAGGTAACGCTCGCCATTGTCGGCTAATTTGAAGGAAGCGTGCAGACCTGCGCCTGTATCGCCATCGTCAGCCCAAACTATCAAGTAATCCTTTGCTTTGATTTTTGTACCAACTGGAAAAAGCCATTTTTTAGGCGTTGAATAATTGTCACTAAAACCAGTATTGCTCAAATCAACGTCAGCGTTGGTCGTATTGTAAAACTCCACCCAATCGGCGAATTTTCCATTTGGAGATTTTACAATAGTTTTGTTATTTGCCATAATTTCATTGACGACGACTGCCCCAGCCACGATACTATTTTTTGCTTTCGCACTAAAAGTATGGTAACGCATTTCGACTTGTCGAGGAGAAAAGATGCCAGCATTAGGATTTTCAGCCCAGATATAATACTGATAATCAGGCACTTGTGGCGTAAAAGTCAATGTCCAAATGGAATCATTAGCGATTAAATCACCGTTTGTTCCGTCATTGTACATCTTGATTTTTTCAAAATGCTCTAATGTTTTTGTTCTATAATTGAAAACAAGAGAAGTTGCACTTTTTGCAATTACATTTAGCGTAAATGCTTCTTCTATGTTTGCATTGATTGGTAAGATAGAATCAATGGAAGGCACTGCTTTTGTGAACTCAGAAACGGTTTTGTAATGTGCCATGCGAGCCTCCATCAAAGGTTTGATGCCAGAACCGCCCGAGCCAGTTACGTTCTGTGTAAGGGCAATTTTGAAATTGGCATACGTACCGATTTTATTAGGGTCAGCATTAAAAGCGGTGTCAGCAATTGCTTGTAATTTTGCACCTTCGACCAAGTATTGTCCATTGGCAAACCAATCATTAATCATCGTATTGATGTGCGCCACGTACATTTTTTTATAAGTCAGATTAGATAAAAGGTTCTTTATTAAAGGTCTGTCTGCATTTGTAATTCCCAAAAAAGCATCTGTTTTTGCGCCAGTTTGACCGCCACCTATACCAGGGAAACCATTAAAAGACATATTCAAGTCCCAAAGAATTGGTAAAAAACGATTGCTTTTATCTTTGTATAAATAATAATTTTGGCAAAAAGTACCAGTATAGCTGTCCAAATTGATAAAAAGACTGTTGTATGCCAACATCCAAAGTGTACGGTTCACGTCCAAGACTTTTTCTACTGCGGCAGGTTTGTTCGTCAAAGTATCACAAAAATTGATAAAATCTTTGTAGCCACCTAACGTTTTCATATCGTATTTTGGTGTATATAAACTACTGTCTTTTCCTAAATATTTTAGTGTGCAAAAACCAGTTGCACCGCCAACACCGCCACCGCCAAAAGTAGTAGGCGTGCATTTAACAATCACGCCATCTTTGTAGCCAAAACGGTCTTCCATAAAACGCTTGCTTACACTTTCGACATTGGTATAAAAACCGTATTTCTTACCATTGATATAGACATTTGTAAAACTCGTCCGAGGACAATCCATATAATTGCTCAAAATACTGTACGACAATGCTTCACGGATAAACGTCGGGTCAGAATAGCCCGTGGATAATTTCAAATCAACTGTTCCTTTGTGTTCTTGTTTGCCTTTTACAAAATCCAAGGCAATGTGCAATGGGTTTTTCTTGTTATTTGCTTTATAGGAGCTGTTTCCTTTGAATTTTACGCCAACGCTGTCATATTTTTCGCCATCAATTTTACACCATAAAGCGATGGTGTATAGGTCAGTGACGGCTGCTGTTGCAGCGTCCATCTTGGTTTTCCAATCGTCAAAAGCGAATTGGATTTCGATGTTGTGAATGACGGTGTTGTCGTATAACTTTTGGGCAAAAAGACCAAATTGAGCAAACAATAATAAAGATAAAAGGAGTATTTTTTTCATATTTTATAATTTTGAAAGCAAATATATTACATATTTTTTATTTTATTCATTTTTGGGTTAATTTATGCGCATGATTTATACAAAGTACCAATTTTTGAATCCAAACGTTGCACAAACAAAATTGTAAAATACTTATTTCGTAGAAAAAATTATTTTACTCCATTCTTAAATTGTATTTTTGCAAACTAAAATTATACTACTTTGACATCTTTTTTCAAAAGCACACGGAGTTACTGGCTTGGACACCTACTTTTTTGGATAGTGGTTCATTTTTACAACTGCCGATATTATTTTTCTTACAATCACGATTATTGGTTTATTTTATTCAATTTACCAAAAGTTTTGATTGGATTTTTTATGACACATCTGTACCATAAGACCTTAGAATGGCGTGATATAGACCTTCTGAATTGGAAAAAAACCTTGCCTTATGCTCTTGCGTGCATCTGCTTGACGACACCCGCTATGTTTTATTATGAAGAATGGGCGATTCAAAACATGGGGATCAAAGAATGTGCTGATTGTGGTTACGATATGCGAACACTTCCTTTTTGGCAACAAATAGAACTTCTTTTTCAAGAAGCAATGTTTTATGTTTTTCCTTGGATTTTGACCTATCATTTGGGAATGGTGAACAAACTATTGAGTAAAAAAAAGTTAGAAGTTCTTGATGCTCAGAATCTTATGCGTGAAGCGGAGTTGGATAACTTGAAAAATCAACTCAATCCGCATTTTTTATTCAATTCGCTAAACGGTATTCGTTCTTTGATTTTTGAAGAACCTAAAAAAGCTGACGAAATGATTACACAACTTTCAGAACTGTTGCGTACTTCGCTGACTTTGGGTAAAAAAGATTTGATTCCACTTTCGCAAGAATTGGATTTGGTGAGTGATTACATCAGTTTGGAAAAAATGCGTTATGAAGAGCGTTTGCGTTTTTATAAAAACATTGAAGAAAATTTAGATAACATTCAGATTCCGCCTTTTATCATTCAACAATTGGTCGAAAATGCCATCAAACACGGCACTTCTCAGTTGGAAGACGGCGGACGTATTGATTTGAATTGTGTAAAAAAAGAAGGCAATTTAGAAATTTCTGTCTTGAATTGTGCGCTTGGTTTGCAAAGTAAAAGCGGCACGGGACTGACCAATATCCGAAAACGATTGGCGTTGTATTTTGGGGATAAAGCATCTTTTAATATAGCGCAAATAGCTGAAAGTCAGGTCATTGCGGTGGTTAAAATTCCGTTAGCGTAGGTGACATTAGTTTTAGTTCGTGGTGTAGTATGTTGCTGTTTTTTTAATGAGCGATAGCGACGCAGAACCAAGCATCACGTAGAGAAAAGGCACGCCTTTTCTCGCACTACGCAAGGCATACTCTAAACACGAGAAAAGGCGTGCCTTTTCTCTACGTGTGTTTTACAACAAACAAATTTTTATTTTTAAACCCACTGGCGCAGCGGAGTGTTTTCTATTTACGGTGCCCATTCATCATGTACCAAACCGACCAATTGATATTTGCCATCTACATTTTTTTTCATGACGACAAATAAGGTGCGCCAATCCATGCCTTCGAGTTTTGGATTAGTGCCTTCCACATGAAATTCTACAAAATCACAACCTTGATAGACCTCTTTTACATTCGGAACAGAGTTGCCCGAAGGCGTAACTTCATTGCAGACAGGCGTTTTTACTGAAAGGAAATCCATATCATAAACGTATCGTTTGAAATAAGCTTCGGTATTGCGTTTGATAGGCTCTTCCGAACCATATTCTGCGCCCCAAGTTCTTGTTTTTTTAAGATTTTTTGCAAAATCTGCTGCTTTGATAACCAAATCGTTAGTACTGTCAATGTAGCTATACGGCGAAAAACGCACTCCATCGGCATGGAAAGTATTTGCCAATCCAGCATAATTTTTTGCTTTGATAAACGTCAAAATTTGCTTTGCGCCCTTGATTATTGCATCGTTTTTGGCGGCAACTTCGGCTGCTTTTTGGGCTTCGGAAGTCGTAACATTTACGGTTGCAGTCGTCGCAACGGCTGGTTTCTTTTGCTCGCTATTTTGGCAAGCAGCCAAGAGAAAAATTAATAAAAAAGAAAATAGTTGCATCTTAAGGTAATGGTGTTAATTTCAAAAAAAATATTTTATGCAAATATAAAGATATTTTTTCAAAAACAGGTTTTTATGGTTTTTTTCTTTGGCTTCTAATTTTTTTCTTCAAAAAAAACTATATTTGCCAAAAAATGAAATAACCGCCAATGTTTCCAACTTTTTACAATAAAAAAAATACCTTAACTCTTCTAATTGCGTGTATCTACGTCTTTTTTCTTTCTGAAAAAAGTATAGCACAATTGACTTGTTCTGCGGCACTCACGCCTTCTACTTGTACTGCAAATGGTTCTATTACAGCCTTGGCATCAGGAGGAAGCGGCTCTTACAATTACAACCTAAGTTCTACGGCAACGGGTTGTTTGACGCAATCTATTTTGCAAAGTATGCCAACTTTTAGCGCACTCAAACCTTGTGCTTATACCCTGACTGTCAATGATTTAGTGAGTGGTGCGCAATGTCAAACGCAAGTGACGGTGGCTGGAAACTATGTTTTACCAAACTTGAATTTGGCAGTTACAAACTGTAAAATTACGGCAAATCTGACAGGTGGAAATGATCCTTTTGTATTTTCTTATTCGACGACGAGCAATACTGGGCCCTTCACTCCGAATACGCCACCGACAAAAAAAACATTCAACGGATTGCCCGCAGGAACAGTTTGGATTCAAGTACAAGACAGTTGTGGCAATACTTTTACGCAGCAAGCCGTCATTGGTAACAGTCCAATTACGGGTTTTGCGACAAATTTTACAGGTGGAAATCTAAGCGTAACTGGCGTAACAGGTGGAAATACACCTTATACTTACAAATTAATCACATCAAACAATACAATTACAAATCAAACAGGGCTTTTTCCCAATGCGGTCATTGATTGCGTAACAAAAATAACAGTCAGTGACAGCTGTACGTCGAAAACGTCTAATTTTAATATTCCTGTTGATGCTACTTTAGATTGTGTGAATTTTTTGAACGGAACGGCATCGGTCATGCCGACAAGTGGCGTTGCACCTTTTGTTTATCAAGTGTTGGTCAATAATGTGGTCGTTGCAACTTCTGCAAACGGTCAATTTACAGGTTTGCCGACGACACCTGCGGTCAAAAAATACGATATAAAAATTATTGATGCTTGTAATAAAAGCAAAACAATAGGAATTGATGCGTTTAAACCTGTGTTTTCTGGTTCTATGGCTTGCGGGCCAGGCGGCAATATTTTGCTGCAATTGCGACGAAACAACAATGCCAATGCGCCGCTTTTTTATCCCGTTACGGTTAGTGTGCCGACTGGAAATCCACCTAATTTTACCTTTAATTCCCCTATAACACAAACTAATTTTAATAATTTAACGGGCAATCCCAATATTTTTACCATTGAAAATGCTTGTGGTGATAAAGTAATTTGCAAAGATAGTTTGATACTAAAACTCAATTCTAACTGTGTGAATATCAATGCTAAAATGGAAAAAATCATCACTTGTGATAACGGAACAGGTGCTTATGGCATCAATATTTCTGGTGTTGTGACGTATCAATTGTTCGATTTGGCTGGAAATTTATTGGAAACGAATACAAGTGGAAACTTTACTGCGCCAAGTCCTGGAACTTACAAAATTGTGGCGACGCACCCGACTTGTGGTGTGATTGAAAAAACAATTGTGATAAATCCTGGTGGTACACAAATCAATCCTGCTATTCAAGTGATGATTCGTTATAGGGTTGTGAATGGAAAATGTGTGCCTCGTTATACGCTCAAAATTCCCGATTCAGAAGGCCCTTATTTTATTGGTGGAAACAATGTTAGCCAATATTTGAACACTGCTTCGGGTGGTTTTTATACTTTGACAGACATTGCGCCAGGCAATTATACGCTTACTTCAACTACTTTTTGCACGAGTATTCCTTTGAATTTGCCTGTTCCTAACTATAATTTGAGCGCACAAGTGACCCAAAGTTGTCCTGGTGATGCACAGATTTTAGCGAATGGTGCTTATGATTTTGCCTATTGGAAAAATTGGTTTTTGACCAATGGAAATATCAATTTGGTAACTTGGAACAACAATGGCGGTCCTCATAAGGATTTTTACAATACTTCTACAAGCAACAATTATACAGGTTGGACGGGTTCGCCTTACACGATTAAAAACCTTAATGCGGGTCAAAACTACACAATTTACCTCATGCCTTTTGATGCAAAAGAATCAGGAGGAGGCTGTCCTGTTGATACTGTTTCGGTGCTTGTGCCGCCTTACGATCAACTCAAAGTAGCGGCTTCTCGGGGTATTATTTGTGACGGTGCTTCCGCTGCCGATATTAAAGTTTGGGTAAATCCTGTGAGTGCAACACAGCCGATTGCTTCGGGTCGAAAACCTTACACTTACCAGCTTGTCAGTTGCTCTAATCTTACCACTCCGATTGGTTCTCCAATAAATTCTGCCGATACATTAGTAACTTTTCCAAATTTGGCACAAGGTACGCATTGCATAAAAGTCGTGGACAAATGTGGTGTAAGTGCTGATTATCAAACACAAGTTGGGCCACTTGGCGCAGGACAATACATTGGAATTAATTGTGGTCAGTTGCGTTTGCAAGTAGATACGATTCCTGGTGCAACATACAGTTGGAAAAATGTTACTACTGGACAATATCTTGGTAATCAATACTTTGTACTCGTGACAACGCCTGCCGCAGCGGTTAGTTTTTCTTGTGATATAAATATTGCGGGTTGTGCAATGGTCAGGAATATCACGATTCCTGCTGGTGTCGGACAAGTAAATGTTGCGATTGCATCAAGTGCGCCTACGACTTTTTGTCAAGGTCAAAATACTACTTTAACTGCTACGAGCAATGCAAATACTTACACTTGGAGCAATGGGCAATCAGGGGCAAATATTACGGTGGCGAGTACTGGAACTTATACTGTGACAGCGACAAATCTTTTGGGTTGTACCAAAAAAGCTTCTGTCAATATTGATGTTGTTCCACCTGTTTCTGCTTCGCTAACGCCCAAAAATGTGACTTGTTTTGCACAAAACAATGGACAAATTATGTCACAAATTTCCACTGCTCAAAATGTCACTTATACTTGGAGTAACGGAGCAACTTCTCCCAATATTTTTAACCTTTCTCCGAACAATTATACTTTGACGGTGACGGATAATTTTGGCTGTAAAACGACTTTTAATACGTCTATTTCGCAACCTTTGCAACTCACGAGTGCAGCGCAATCTACCAATATTTCTTGTTTTGGAAATCAAAACGGAACGGCGAATGTACAAGTAAATGGTGGTACCTCTCCTTTCAATTTCCAATGGTCAAACAATGCTAATACGCAGCAAATCAGCAATTTAGCACAAGGGAATTATGCTGTTTTAGTAACTGACACAAATGGCTGTACGAGTCAAAGCAATGTTCAAATCAGCGAACCAAATCCGTTGGAAGTCAGTATGAATCCGAAGAATCCTACTGTTTGTATTGGTGAAAAAATTGCTATTACGGCAATTCCGAAAGGTGGCAATGGAACGTACTTTTATCAGTGGTCAAATGGCATAACTACAGCGACACAAACGCTTGGAAAAGGAGCTTATAGTGTGACTGTTACGGACAATTTAGGCTGTAAAACGAGTATAGGATTCGATGTTATTGAAACGACTTCGGTCAGTGTTCCTTTGCTCAATTCAGCAACGATTTGTGAAGGAACGAGCAAAAATCTTGAAGTTGGTGGCAATTTCAAATCCTTCTTATGGAGTACTGGTGCAACGACTTCGATCATCAATATTTCGCAAGCGCAACAGTATTGTGTAACGGTGACAACGCAAGGTGGCTGCTTGGGCGATACTTGTATTAATATTACACAAGTCGCTAATCCTCAGCCACTTATCATTGGTGACACCTTGATTTGTAAAGAAGGAAAAACCATGATTAGCGTTGCAAACAACTATGCGCAATACCTTTGGAGCAATGCCGTTTCGACACAAAAAAACCTCGTTGGTATTGGTACTTATCAAGTGACGGTGACTGACCTAAATGCTTGTAAAGGTGTAAAAGACTATACGGTTTTAGCTCGAAAAACACCAAATGTTGGTATTTTTCCCGATAAAAAATTATGCGTTGGTGATAGTATAAAATTGACAACGCAAAGTTCGGCAGTGGCTTTTACTTGGGACAATGGGAAAACGACAAGTGACATTTTCGTGAAAAATCAAGGCAAATATTGCGTCACAATTACAGATAATTTTGGTTGTAAAAACGATACTTGTACTTCGGTAGGTATTTTTCAAAATCCGATTGTGAGTATTTCGGGCGATAGCCTTTTTTGTAAAAATGAAAAAGCAACTTTGGCTTGTAATGAAGATTTTCAAACGTATTTATGGTCAAGTGGAGAAAAAAATAAATCTATAAAAACTTCAATACCAAATGTTTATGTTTTAAAAGTTACAGATTTAAATGGTTGTAAAGCGGAAAAGCCTTTTGCAGTCAAAGCCTTAGAATTGCCCAAATTTGATATTTTAGGCGATACCGCTTTTTGTATAGGAAAAAGCGTTACGCTGAATTTGGATAAAAATTTCTCGAATTACGTTTGGTCGAATGGAGAAAATAATAAGCAAATTACGGTTTCAAAAGGTGGAAAATACAGCATAGAAGTGACCGATAGTTTGGGTTGTAAAAATATTGGTGCAATTAATTTGACAGAAAATCCATTGCCATTGCCTACGATTTCGGGCGTTACGTCAATTTGTGCCAATGCTTCGACGACCTTAAAAGTGAACGAAAATTATGTGAAATACGATTGGTCAAATGGAACGAAAACACAGAGCGCAATATTCTCACAATCAGGCACTTATATGGTTTCTGTTACAGACAAAAATGGTTGTGAAAACCAAACACAACAAAGCATACAATCTATTGCAAAACTTACGCCAGTGATTGTTGGCGATACTGTTTTTTGTCAAGGTGAAAAAAGTGATTTAAAACTCAATATTTCTTACGATAAATACACTTGGTCGAATGGTGGGAATACAGCGCAACTTACTGTAAATCAGTCGAATAGTTATTGTGTGACGGTCAATGATGTGAATGGTTGCAAAGGGGACACTTGTCTAAATGTACTGGTTAATCCATTGCCAAAAGCTGCTATTTTTGGCAAAGATTTGGTTTGTGGAAATGCTAAAACGACACTTTTAGCCACGCCACAAAACCTCAATTACGATTGGTCAAATGGAGAAAAAAACAACCAAATTACAGCTGATGCGGGAAGCTACAAAGTAACTTTTACGGATTCAAAAGGTTGTAAAGACACGCTTTCTAAAGTCGTAACGGCTGCGCCCGACGTTGCTCTTTTGGCAAAAGCCATTTTACAAGACAATAATTTGAGTATCAGTTGTTTTGGAACAGCCGATGGAAAAGCGGAAGTAAAAGTACAATCAGGAACGCCACCTTTTAAGTACATTTGGAATACTGGCGCAACGTCTTTTTCAATACAAAACCTAAAAGCGCAACCTTATTTTGTGACCGTAACAGACGCATTAGGCTGTCGCAATAAAGACAGTGTTTTGCTGAAAGAACCGCCTATTTTACAAGTGATTTCAACACCCAATCCAGTCAAATGTTTTGGCGAAAAAAATGGATTTGTCCTCATTGAAAACATTATTGGAGGTAATGGTGGTTTTAGCTATCAGTTTGATAATCAGTCTTTTAAAACATTAAATACGATTCCTTTTGAAATAAAAAACCTTTCAAAGAAAGATTATATTTTGACTGTAAAAGATAAAAAAGATTGTAGTGTAAAGCAAGTTTTGAGTATTGCTTCACCACCACAATTATTACTTTCTATTCCAGAAATTGATACGGTTATTACCAATGACAGCGTACAGCTCAAACCAACTTACAACTTCATTCCCGACAGTATTTTTTGGTCGCCGAAAGAATATTTGACCTGTTCGGATTGTATGTTTCCTTTTGTAAAACCTAAAAAATTTAGTACGTTTTTTGAGCTTTGGGCTTGGAAAAATGGCTGCCCAGCGTACAGTAATCTACAAGTAATTTCAAGACAATACCGTAGCCACGACATTTACATTCCGAATGTTTTTACGCCTGACGATAATGGCACAAACGATACTTTTAGTCCGATGAACAATCCGACTGTTTCACGCATCGAAAAACTCCAAATTTATGACCGATGGGGCGAACTTATTTGGGAAGGCTATGATTTTGAAGCGGAACGTTTGGGTTGGAACGGTAGTTTTCGAGGAAAACCAATGAATTCTGCTGTGTTTGTGTATGTTGCACACGTTTTATTCAAAGATGGCGTAAAAGAAAAATTTGTAGGCGATGTGACACTTTTGAGGTAGAAAAACCGTAGGTCACGAAGGACTCCTTTGGAGCGGAAGCTCCAGCTTACGTCAAAATGATGAAAAATGGCGTTAGTTTTTCCTATTGTTGATGCCTTCGGTAACAATCTCGTTCTTCTGTATGAATGTTTTTACTACCGTCTGTTGTGGCACAGAATAGCGAAGCAGGACAAATCTATACGTAGAGAAAAGGCGTGCCTTTTCTCTACGTGTGTTCTTGTTGGAGACGGAGTAACGTATCGAACAATCAAAACGATGTCTTACATTCTCTCTTGAAGGTCTTACTTTTAGAAAA
>JAYWHK010000332.1:0-5783 GCA_043777755.1 Saprospiraceae bacterium | reverse complement strand
TTAGCTCGAAAAAAGAGTGTTTTGAAAAAGAAACAGTGGAGAAAGGGGACAGCATTTGTGTCCGCCTAATTCGGGTAGAACTTTCGACGGGAGAGGTGTAGGTTTTAGTAAGCAATTTGATGGATGAAACACTCTTTAAAGTTGCTGATTTTAAAGAATTGTATGGGTTAAGATGGGGAGTAGAAACTTCTTACGACACGTTAAAAAATAAATTTTTACTTACGTGTTTTAGTGGACAAAAAGTAGCAGCTATTTACCAAGATATTTATGCGACAATTTTTGTTCACAATCTATATTCCATAATTTCAAACGAAGCACAAGTTGTTGTAGATGAGAAATTTAAACATCGAAAATATGAGTATTCAATTAACAAAAGTGTATCAATTGCTATTTATAAAGAAAAAATTATGACTATTTTCATTAGCGAAGAACCAGATATAATCGTACAGAAATTAGTAGATTTATTCTTAAAATATACCGAACCTATTAGACCAAATCGACATTACAAACGAAAGAAAAGTATCAATAAAAGAAGAAACCTTTTTACTCAAAACAACTACAAAAGAAACTAATTTGTCCAGTCCTTAGCTTAATGACATTGACCTAAGTGAACCGAAAAAAATAAGTAGCACATTTTTATTTTTTAAATTAAACAGTACTTATGTGTTTTATTAGATATGATTAGTGTGCTGTTTATTTTTTTGTTTCACTAAGTAACAAGCGTGTATCACTTAGATGAACTTTGTGACTTAGGTGGTTCAATAAAAAAATAAAAAATGCAAGATTACCATAAAATACTCGAAAAAGAAACCTCTCTCGACCCACAAGATTGGGCTGAAATGCGCTCAATGGCACATACGATGGTGGACGATATGATGAATTATTTGGAAACTGTAGCAGAGCGTCCAAGCTGGATTCCAATGCCACAAAGTGCCAAAGATGCCATCCGTCAGCCACTGCCAGAGGAAGCTATGGAACTTAATGAAGTGTATAATAGTTTCAAAATCAATGTTTTACCTTATACAAAAGGCAATATTCATCCGAGATTTACGGCTTGGGTGCAAGGCACAGGAACGCCTTTGGCGATGATGGCGGATATGTTGGCTTCGGGCATGAATCCGAACACAACGATTGGCGAACATTCGGCAATGTACGTGGACAAACAAGTGATTGATTGGTGCAAAGAGCTTTTGGGATTTCCTTCCGAAGCGACTGGAATGTTGGTCAGTGGCGGCTCGATTGCCAATATTACGGGCATTATCGTGGCTCGAAATTCTTATGGAAATATCCGAGCAGAAGGCGTACAAGGCATGAATCAAAAAATGGTTATGTACTGTTCGTCAGAAACACACGCTTGCGTGATGAAAGCCGCAGAAGTTACTGGCATCGGTAGCGATAATGTACGAAAAGTGAATATTGGCGATGATTTTCGTATGCAAATCATTCATTTAGAGCAACTTATAGCCGAAGACAAAGCCGCAGGATATTTGCCTTTTTGCATCGTTGGCAATGCTGGAACAGTCAATACAGGAGCGATTGACCCTTTGGACGAGATTTTGACAGTCTGCAAAAGAGAAAAAATGTGGTTTCATATTGACGGTGCGTTTGGTGCGTTGGCAAAACTTGCGCCCGAATATCACGCTCAACTCAAAGCACTCGAAGAAGCCGATAGCGTGGCTTTTGACTTGCATAAATGGATGTATATGCCTTATGAAGTAGGTTGTGTTTTGTTCAAAAATCCTACTTTGCATCGTGCGGCTTTTGGCGGTCAGCCGAGTTATTTATTGTCGCATGAACGAGGAATTGCTGCGGGACCCGACCCTTTGACCAACTACGGCATGGAATTGTCCCGAGGTTTTAAGGCGTTGAAAGTGTATCTTTCTTTGCAACATCATGGCGCACAAGCGTTCCGAGATTTGATTCGTCAAAATATCGCACAGAGCTTTTATTTGGGCGAATTGATTTCACAAAATCCTGATTTAGAATTGGTTACGCCAGTTTCTTGCAATGTCGTTTGTTTTCGTTTTGTCAAAAAAGGCTTGAATGAAGAAGCCTTAAACGCCTTGAACAAAGAGATTTTGATGGAATTACACGAGCGAGGTTTACACGTTCCGAGCAGTACGATTTTGCATGGAAAATACGTCATTCGCTGCGCCAATGTCAATCATCGTTTGCGAAAAACGGATTATGAAGCGTTGGTCGAAGATGTGCTTAAGATTGGGAAGGAATTGGGTTGATAAAAAAGTACAAAGCCAATACCTATTCTATTTTCAAAAGGCAAAAATGACTGATAATTAAGATGAAATTTAGCTTTTAAAAAATAATTTTTCTAAAAATCCACGCTGTCCAGTATTTGGCATCTCTTTTTCTCCTTTAATACATTTTTTTTATCTACATTTGTTTGAAGATTTTATCTGAGTGAAATGTAAAGTCCTGTTCATCGGCAACTTATGAGCGCCTTTGCGCCATCCCGCAAAGGCGGTGGTAAGTTCAAAATGTAGCAGTTATTTTTTCGTTTCAATAAACCAATAAAATAAAATTCAAAAAATTTTTATGAAAAAAAATTACCCTTTTATCCCAACAAACATTGTTGGATTTATTAGCAAAAACAAATTCATCTTTTGTTTCATTTTGCTTTTTGTCAATCAAATTATCTTTGCACAAGGTCCAGAAGGATATACTTATTGTGCAGATGAAAATGATAAATTTACCTTACCTGCAAAAAGTCATGTCGCTTATGGCGCAGACAACAAGTTTAAATATCTGTTTAATCAGACGGGTACGGTCACTTTTGACAATGTTACTTTTGGTGGCGACCCGATTTTTGGTACAGGAAAAGCTGGCTACTATAAACTTGCCGACGGCAAAGAATCCACCACTAAATTAATCTCACAAATTCAGAAAATCAAGGCACACATCACTGGAACAAAGCTGCTGATTCCTGCCAAAATCAATCTAATATCAGACACCATACAGCAAAATATTTTTCTTATTGCAGATAGTAGTGTGGTCGTTTTGGAGGCTTTTGATTTGGTAAATACCTACGAAACAAAAGAAGGCGCATTTTTTCTCAATCAAAAAACAAATGGCGGTTTTCCCAATGATTTTGGTGCAAATGATGGTTTTGAGCTAGAAAGAGCTGTTTTTATCGTACAACAAGCCATTATGGATTATGTTTATATTCCTAAAAACATATTGAAATACAAGGCAATTTTGAACAATAAACGCTTCAAAACAGCTGACCATTTTCCAGGTATATGCGCTGCGCCAAGCAATCCAACACAAATTTTTACAGCAAAAATAAACGCAAGTTTAGCAGCACAATATGGAACGGGAACAGCATTCTCATCGACACCTGCACGAAGACCAACAGGCTATTATCTTGCGCCTGGTAGTACAGGAAAAGTAAAAGTTCCGCTTTCGATGATTAATAAAGGATATGAAATTTTGGTCGGTGCGCACACTTTTGAAAGAACAGGAAGCAATCCAATTCGACGTTTTTTTCGAGTGACCAATACCTTTGCCATCAAAGATACGGTAACAGAAATTGTCAATCCTTTTGGCGGCGGCATTTATATCATTACGCCATACAAGGCAAATTTGGGTGTTGTGAACATCAAATTGAGCAATGTCGTACCAGCGCCTTTCTTTTCGGCTAAAAGTTTTGATAAAACCACACTCCAAAATTGGACAACTGTTCAGCGTAACAATCCTGCGCCTTGGGCTGACTTTGAATCCGAAAAATACATGATGCAAGTGCCGCAAAGTTGGATAAACAACTATGCTGACCCCGTCACGCTCATGAAAGATTGGGACGACAGAATGGACATAGTGTCCAAACTATTGGGCTATCCTGCGGTACGAAACAATATTGAATTATATTTGCAGATAGATGTGGACATTATGTTTGGTGGTTACGGCATCGGAAATCCACAAATCAATAACACCTATTCGCCTTATGATGTTGAAGATGGTAACAAAGACCATTGGATGTTGAAACCAGGTGTTGGATTTTGGGAAACCGAATTTCATGAAATGGGTCATGCACAGTTGTTTAGCAATTTTCCTGGCGAAGGCGAAGCAGCAAACAATCTTTTGGCAGCAGCGATATATAATAGGTTGTACAAAGTGGATATTGATAAAGCATTAGGCGAATCTTTTGACAATAAACCCTACATAACGAGAGATCAAGCTGCACTCAATTGGATGGTTACGCCAAATTTTAGGGCAGAAAAACCAATGGATATTTCAAATACTACCAAAGACGAAGTTCGTTACCAACAACGTGGCTATGCCAAATATGTAGAAATGGCGGCACTTTTTGGTTGGGGCGTTATTGATTCTTTTTACAAAAAAGAACAATTAGATTTCATAGCAGGTATTCCGAGCGATGGTTTATCTGACACGGACAGTAGAATTTTGCGTTTTTCGAGAATTGCAGGTGTAGATATGCGTCCATTAATTCATTTTTGGGGCGTTCAACCAAGCAACCCAACTCAGCTAAAAACATTGATTGATGCAGAAAAGCTCCAACCTTCCAAAGCTATTTGTGATCGTTTGAACCATTATAAAAGTATTATTCCACTCAACAATGCTCAATTTGTTGCTCATGCCAATGCCTTTTTCGGTGGTTCAGTTCCCTCAGGTGGCGATCCCGATTATGGCGAAGGATGGTACAATATTTGGTTGCCCAAATACGATGCGAGTCATGGCGCATTGGCGCAAAAAGCTATGCAAAATATCATAACACGCTATTATCCAAGCGGTTGCCCAACGGGCGTGGCGACCAAAGAACAAGAAGACAATAAATATAAAATCAGTGTTTCGCCCAATCCTGCACATGATATGGTAGTTGTAAAATGCGAAGGAGTAGCTACAACTTCAGTTCAATTGCTCGACAATATGGGTCGTTTGCTATTTGAAGACAATAGCTTCGTTCCTGATGGCGCTACTCGGACAGTACAATTGGATAAAATACCAACAGGTGCTTATTTTATCCGCATGATTGGTCAAGATTTTACCAAAACCGTTCCTATTATAAAACAATAAAATTGTACGTAAATGATAAAAAACCTTGTGAAAGCTGTATGCTTCATAAGGTTTTTTTGATGTAAGCCCTACTTTACCACGTTGGTGGACGATGTGCTTAGGATTGGGAAGGAGTTGGGTTAATTTTGCCGTTTTAAAGGAACTTGCTTTTGAGCATACTGTAAAATGGTGGGAGTTCGTCTAAATTTTCATCTAATTGTTCGATTATCCATTCTTCGCCGTATGTGATGTAATCTCTCAACCAATTGCTATATTCTATGGCTCTCATTTTTTGTAAACCTTCGTTATCCAAATTAAGAATTGAAATCATGTAATCGGCTGACTCTCTTGAAGTTGTTGATTTTTCTGGATGATTTGAGATTTTTCCTTTTTCCGCATCATAATAAAAGTAATCTTCTATATCTTCGAGTTCTGTAGGATTTAAAAATAAAGCTGGGTTATAAATATTATTTTTAGAGGCTTGATCTTTATAATGTCCACAAAATTGACGGCGATATTCACTCGTTTCTATATTTCCGTTTGGTGCAGCTTGTGCTTGATATATCAATTCACTCAAAAGATTCAACTCTTGCTGCGTTTCATAATCTCGCAAAGGTGCGCCCATGATTTCGGTCAAAATACGATTAGGGTCTAAACTGGCATGTAAAACGGTACAAAAAAAGTTTCCGCTACGCTTATCTTTTTATTTAAAAATATTTCTGAAAGAGCTGATTTTTCGATTACAAAGATTTTCG
>JAYWHK010000331.1:0-16390 GCA_043777755.1 Saprospiraceae bacterium | reverse complement strand
ACTGATTTAGGAATTGAATTTGAATTTCCAAATCCTACAACATTAGAAAATAAAATTCCATTGTCGAAAGCAATTGGCGATTTAAAAGACAATGTTTTGCCTGCACAAAAAGGCAATTATACAAATGGCGAAAATTGTCTTGTTTCTAACCATGAATACATGACTGGCGGTTTTTCTACTATGTATATGTCAAGAAATAGAGTTCGTTCTTGGGATGAAGTTTCTTTTACAATTCAAGCAGGTGGTCGTCATGCTCCTTGTCATCCACAAGCACCAAAGTTTCAATTTGTTGAGCAAAATTTAAGAATTTTTGTTCCTGGCGAAGAAAATTTGTATAGAAGAATGAGTGTTAGAGAATGTGCAAGAGTTCAAACTTTTCCAGATTCTTTCCATTTTTATTATAAAAACATTGCTGATGGCTACAAAATGATTGGAAATGCAGTTCCTGTTCGTATGGCAAATGTTTTGGCAAAGAAAATATTAAGTGATTTATCGACTGTTGAAAATATCCAAATTCCAAAAGTCAAACGTTGGGAAACAGTGTCAAATATGATTGATAATCCTGTTGTTTCTGTTTAACTTTATCTCGTTAGATAGGCTTTATTGTATATGCAATCGCTTAATTCTTTTATTTTTTAATCAATGAAAAAACTATTTTTACCCTTATTTTTAAGCGCAACACAATTTCTTTTTGCTCAAAAAACACAGTCTTATGCTGGTCATTTTGTGGACAGAGAAGGGCATACAAATCTGATTATTAAAGACAATGGTTCTACTTTCGAGGTGGATTTGACCAAAGATGGCGGCTATCACAGCGGTCATGCACGACAACGAGATGGTTTTTTAGATGGTTTTTTCACTTATGAAAAAGATACGACATCGTTTAATATTTTGATGCAAGAAAATACCTTGTTGCTCACGTCACAAGGCTATCATCTGACGCTGAATAAAGCCGACGATTACGAGTATGAAGCTCCGTCTTCCTATGATTTTCCTGTAAAAAAAGCTGCGTTGGAAATTCCTTTTCCGACAGGAAATCGAATGTTTTCCAGCAACGGAAAAATCGCTTTTAATCTTCCCGACGAAAACTGGGAAGCAACAGAACAAGATGGTGTTTTTATTTTAAAAAAAGAAAATATCCGTGGTTGGTTAAAGGTTTTGCCACACGATATTAAAACAATGAACGAAGTACACAATCACTTCAATATCAATGAATTATATCCTTCAAAAATAGAATTAGTACAAAAAACAGATTACGGAAAACGTGGCGTTTTTCGTACTTACAAAGGCTTGGACAACGACAATCAGAACATAAAATTTCACCTTTTGACCATCGTAGGTTTAGACGGTAATGGTGTACATATTTTTTCGGGAAGTCACATCAATTATTTCAAAAATGACTACGAAATTTGGGCTAAAATGATTGCCAATTCGTTGGAGTTGATGGATTAAGAATAAGTCAGTAAGTCTTTTAAGTATCTGGTTTACAACATTTTATGGTAACTGTTTAGCGTCGAAAAAAATCGAAGATTTTTTATTTTACCACGGAAAAACGGAGGTCACGGAGGCAAAAAAATTAGCCTAAGGCTAATTTTTTTGTCAAACTCTGTGTTCTCCGCTCCTCCGTGGTAAAAAATAGCAATTTTTCAGTTAAAGCACTTTATAAACAGCAAAATTACTACAGGAATTATCAATTTTTCATTATCAATTATTCATTATTTTATGGTAAGTATCATCATGGGTTCGGACAGCGACCTTTCTGTAATGAAAAAAGCTGCGGAGTTATTAGAAGAATTTAAAATCGAGACGGAAGTGACGATTGTTTCGGCACATCGAACACCTGAACGCTTGTTCGAGTACGCTAAAAATGCGCATTTGCGTGGCGTAAAAGTGATTATTGCAGGAGCAGGTGCTGCGGCACATTTGCCTGGCATGGTGGCATCTATATCGCCTTTACCTGTGATTGGCGTTCCGATAAAATCATCAAATTCCTTAGATGGCTGGGACAGTATTTTGTCTATTTTGCAAATGCCAAATGGGATTCCCGTAGCAACCGTTGCGCTCAATGCAGCTCAAAACGCTGGGATTTTGGCAGCACAGATTCTGAGTACAGAACAGGTTCATTTACAACAGTTTATCATCAATTATAAAGCAAAATTGGCTGACCAAGTACGTGAAAAATATGAACGTTTGGAGCGTGATGGTTATGAAAATTATGCTAAAAATGAACAGTGAATATAGTGAACAGTGAACAACTAACAATATTGTTAATTGTTCACTGTTAGTTGTTCACTGTTGCAACAAAAAAATTTTATACAATGAAAAAAATCACACTTACGCTCTTGTTATCCACCTTTCTACTTTCTGTTTTTGCACAAAAAGCAGTCATTTCAGGACCTATGCTGGGTTATGTCGAGCATTTTGAAGCCTTGGTTTGGGTTGAAGTTTCTTCAAAAGTCAAAAAAGCTGAAATCAAATATTGGGAAAAAGGAAATCCTTCGTCGGCACTTACGCAACGCTACGATGGCGTTTTACAAAAGCCTTTTAATCCAATAAAATTTGTTTTGGAAGGTTTAAAATTGAATAAAACCTACGATTACCAACTTGTTTTAGATGGTAAAACACAGAGCTTTCCTTACGCTACTTCGTTCACTACCAAGGAGTTATGGGAATACAGAAAACCAGCACCAGACTTTACGTTCTTGGCTGGCTCGTGTTCTTATGTGAATGATAGCATCTATGACCGACCTGGAAAACCTTATGGCAGTGACTACGAAATCTTCGATGTGATGGGCAATACGCCAGCTTCGTTTTGCTTGTGGTTGGGCGACAATACTTACACAAGGGAAGTAGATTACAGCTCTCGTTATGGCATGAACTACCGTTATTCTCACACTCGAAAATTGCCAAATATGCAAAAACTTTGGGCTTCGATGTCGCATTATGCCACTTGGGACGACCACGATTATGGGCCTAACAATGCCAATAAATCCTACCGTTTCAAGGCAGAATCTCGTCAATTGTTCAAAAACTATTGGGGAAATCCTTCTTTTGGTCAAAAAGAAGAAGGAATTCATACGATGATTCGTTATGCGGATTGTGAGTTTTTCATGTTAGATGACCGTTATTTTCGCAGTGACGATAGTATGTTGGACAGCATTAATGGAAAACCAAATCCTGACAAACGCATGATTGGCGAAGAACAAATGGATTGGTTAAAAAATTATTTATTGCAAAGCGAAGCTCCTTTTAAGTTTGTTTGCATCGGTACGCAAGCGATGAACGATGTAACGCCTTACGACGCTTTGCGCCACTACCCTATTGAATATTATGATTTGATAAATTTCATTACAATTCATAAAATCAAAGGCGTTATTTTCATGTCGGGCGACTGTCACCACTCTATTGTTGTCAAAAAAGAGCGTCCGAATGCTTATCCTTTGTATGATATTGTAGGTTCTGCTTTCACTTCTGGTATTTACAAACTATCAAAAGACGAAAAAGCATCACTTAATTACGTCAAAGGCTCATTGGTAGAGGAACATAATTTTTCTAAAATCAGTGTCAGCGGAGAAAAGGGAAATCGCCGTCTAAAAGTTGAATTTGTCAATAAAGAAGGCAAAACAATGGGCGAATTTGCAGTAGGAGAAAAAGAATTGAGGTAAAATAAGTACAAATTAGCGTATTTTGTTTAACCACGAATTTTATCTAATTAAACGAATTTCACTAATCGTGACGTAAAAATTAAATCTAATTTCACTAATTTTATTAAAACTTCGTTTTACTGTCAAGTAGCCTTAGTTCTTACTAAAATAATTGATAATCGTGGTACGAGTTATTTGCAACGAGCTAAAATAAACAAATTACTTGCTTAGTTGTAGAAAAATCGCACCACGAATATATTTTTACAGTAATCCTTTTTACAAATAAAAAAATAAATCTTTTACTATATCTAACTGGTAAAGCCTCTTTTAGGAGGTTTGGAGGAATCAATCCACAATTTCCATATTCGGACTCTTGTCAAACTTACCGCTTTCCAAGAGTTTTTTCAGACCTTGAATCGTTTTCACAGGAGCTTCATCAATGGCAGCGTTGATAGCCCAAGCGGGAAAATCACCACCAGGATTTGAGCGAAAAAAGTATTCTGCATAGACTCCCGAAGGCTCAGGTTTTAGAATCCATTTAGAGCGCATATCGCTGATGCGGGCAATGTCTTTTTTGAATGCTGTGGCATCAGGTTTTGCATAAGAAGTGGATAAAACTTGCTTTGTTTTTGCGTTTTGTTCAATCTTATTATACACCACAACATCACGGTCGGTCAAAGGCCAAGGAAAATCAAGAAAATTGTAATAAATGGTTTCCCACTGATTGATAGCTTTGATTTTTTCAGAATAAGACGCCCGATAAACCCATTTTGGATAAGAGGAAACGTCTTGCAAACCAGCAACAACAACCGACATTTTTCGGTTAAAATGGACTTGTAATTTCACCTCTTTGATGGGATCACCTTCGTTTGTTTTAGTGTAAATATTGATTCCATCAACAGTTTTTTGATATTTCCAACCATCACCTTGTGCGTATAAAGCATTGATTATTAAAACATTAAATAAAAGGACTAAGATTTTCATAGTTTTGGTTTAAAAACTTGGTTCAAAAAATTTCTTATTTCGGTTTAGCTTTTGCAAATTTGCAAATTATTTACAACATCTATTTCTATTTTTTGTTAAATTATTAGGATTAATATATTAAAATAAAAAAAATACTTACCAACGATTAGCATATTTTTACATTTTATATTTTAATTTTTACATTTTGACTTTCTTACTATGCGTCAATACCACGATTTACTTCAACATATTTTAGAAAATGGCTCGGTCAAAACAGACCGTACAGGTACAGGAACAATCAGTGTTTTTGGTTATCAGAACCGCTATAACCTTGCCGAAGGTTTTCCTTTAGTTACAACGAAAAAATTACATTTAAAGTCTATCATTTACGAACTTTTATGGTTTTTGAATGGCGATACCAATACAAAATACCTCAATGACAATGGTGTGAAAATTTGGGACGAATGGGCTGCCGAAAATGGCGATTTAGGTCCCGTGTATGGCAAACAATGGCGAAGTTGGGAGTGTAAAAATGGCTCGACCATTGACCAAATCTCAGAACTCATCGAAACCATCAAAAAAAATCCCGACAGCCGCCGAATGATTGTCAATGCGTGGAATGTGGCTGATTTGCCAACGATGGCGTTGAGTCCTTGTCACTGTTTGTTTCAATTTTATGTGGCTGATGGGAAATTGAGCTGCCAACTCTACCAACGTTCCGCTGACAGTTTTTTGGGCGTTCCGTTCAACATCGCTTCTTATGCCCTTTTGACTATGATGGTAGCGCAAGTTTGTGACCTCGAAGTTGGCGATTTTATCCATACTTTTGGCGATTTGCATTTGTATTCTAACCATATAGAACAAGCGAATTTGCAACTTTCCCGTGAACTTCGTCCATTGCCAACAATGAAAATAAATCCTAAAGTAAAAGATATTTTTAGTTTCCAATATACTGATTTTCAACTAATTAACTACAATCCGCATCCGCACATAAAAGCTGAAGTAGCGGTGTAAGAAATGTAAAAGTCAAAATGATAAATTTAAAATGTAAAAGTAATCGAGGTATCAAGTGTTGCAGGGTTTTCTTATAAAAGCGGCAGAGCCGCAAGATATTTGTAGAAATAGTACATTTTCCTTATTTTGAAGGTGCAGCGCACCGCAATACTAAAATTAATATCACGGTGCGCTGCACCTTCAAATGTGATTTTGGTTACTTTTTCTATGAGCGCATTTTGCGCCATCAAGCCAAAAGCATGACAAATATCACGGTGCACTGCACCTAAAATATTTTTATAAGAAAACCCTGTCAAGTGTTGTTTTAAAAACATTCTAATATTCTAACAATTAAGAAAATATGACCAAGCAAGAAAAAATAAACGCCTTTAATCCAAATGGAGTTGGCATAAAAAATGGAAATTTTATCGGTTTGCCTTTTGATGAAAACGACGCAGAAGTTGTTTTGATGCCGATTCCTTGGGACGCAACAGTTTCCTATAGTGCAGGAACTGCCACGGGAGCGCAAAATATCCTCGACGCATCTTCTCAATTGGATTTGTTTGACCACGATGTAAAAGATGCTTGGAAAATGGGCATTTATATGCGAGAACTCAATCAAGATTGGTTGAAAAAATCAAAAAAAACAAGAAAAATTGCCGAAAAATACATTGATTTCCTTGAAAATGGAGGCAAAATCGAAGACAATGCTGAAATGCAGCAAAATCTATCAAAAGTAAATGACGCTTGCGATGAACTCCGTCAATGGGTTTATGAAGAAACAAAAACATTGCTTAACCAAGGAAAATTGGTTGGTTTGGTTGGAGGTGATCACTCCACGCCGTTGGGTTATATGCAAGCCTTGGCGGAGCGTTACGATAATTTTGGTATCGTTCATTTTGATGCTCATTTAGACCTCCGAAATGCCTATGAAGGTTTTACGTATTCACACGCTTCTATTTTTTACAATGCTTTAAAATTGCCACAAGTGAGCCGTTTGACTTCAATCGGGATTCGTGATTATTGCGAGGAAGAAGTAGAATTGGTAGAAAAATCACAAGGGAGAGTGCAAGTTTTTTATGATAGTTACGTTAAAAAACAAATGTATAAAGGCAATTCATTGTACAGTATTTACATGAATTTGATTGATATGTTGCCAAAAAACGTCTATATTAGCTTTGATATTGATGTTTTAACACCACACCTTTGTCCGAATACAGGAACACCCGTTCCTGGCGGCATGGAATTTCAAGAAGCTATGTTTTTGATAAAGTGTATTTTGGATAGTAAGCGAAAAATCATCGGTTTTGACCTTTCCGAAACTGCTGGCGTTGGCAATGAATGGGACGGAAACGTTGCTGCAAGGGTTCTTTACAAATTGGCAAATGTGATGGGGAAATCGAATAGCCCCACCTAAATCCTCCCCTGACGGGAGGACTTACAAATGTAGATAAAATAGTAGTTGGTCTAAAATTACTTAAGTTTTGTTTAGTAAAATCTTAATTTTGTTATGTTGGTAAGTCCTTCCCTCAGGGAAGGATTTAGGATGGGCTTTACTACTGCCACATTTCCCAAGCCTTTTCCGCTTGAAAATGAAGCATATCTAAGCCACTTTTGACCTCACAACCTTGCGCTTTTCCTTTTTGCATAAAAGCTGTTTCCGCTGGATTATAGACCAAATCGTACAAAAACTCTTTGTTTTTCAAGCGTTTATAATCCAAATCGGGAGCTGCATCAACGTTTGGAAACGTTCCAACAGGCGTTGCATTAACAATCAAAACAGGACTTCTATTTCCTTTTAAAAAAAAATTCAAATCGTCATAGGTAAAACAACGCAATTCTGTATTTCGAGAAACGAAGTACGTTTCGACACCTAATTTTTTCAAAGAAACATACACCGCTTTGGCTGCACCGCCCGTTCCCAAAACAAAAGCAAAGTTAGGAATAGATTTTTCCATACCTTTGAACCATTCTACCAATGATTTTTCAAAGCCAAAAGTATCGGAATTATAGCCAATCAACTTTCCTTTTTTAATTTTTATAACATTCACTGCACCGACAGCTTCCGCTGACTCGTGCAATTCATCTAAAAAATCAATCACTGTTTCTTTGTATGGAATCGTTACGTTTAAGCCTTGCAAAGTAGGATTTTGAGCAATAATATCCTTTATTTTCGCAATATCATCAATTGGAAAAAGCTCATAAGAAGTATCTTTAATGTTTTCTTTCTCAAATTTTTGGGTAAAAAAACCTTTTGAAAAAGAATGTCCCAATGGGAAACCTATAAGTCCGTATTTTTTCATTGTCCTTTTCTATTTGTCGTTCACTAAGTAGTTTTGGACAAACATAAATAAATTTTAAAGTACAAAGGTATGAAAAAAGCAGAAAACAATATCTAATACGTAAGAATTAATTGTTAATGCTTAGAAAAAGCATTTTTAAATTTTTTTAAAATAAAAAATATTGCTATATTTGTACTTTTAAAAGCCTAAAATAAAGTAAAGCAAAAAATGAAAAAAAACAATATTCTCATAGTCATCATGTTTGTTTGTGCTTTCTTGAATGCACAAAATGGTGTTGGTATTTTTCCAATATTTGATAATTTTGGAGGCAACTTTTTTAACGGATATGATACAACGGGCTATATAAATGGAACGCAACTAAAAGAAGTCAGAAGTAAAAAATATTGGCGACCAAAGCTGCGACCTACTTTTTTTCAAACCTACCGAGAAGGAAAAAGAATGATGGAGTTTTACGTTGATGGAGGTTTCTTCCAAAATGAAGGCTTTGGGCGTAGAGGTAATTCTTTTTTTAAAGAACGATATACTTCCCTAAATCTTACGCTAATGAATGTCAAACACGTAAGGTTATTGACATTTGCAAAAGGGAAACTTTCGCTTTGGGCTGGAATCAACAGAGGTTTGGATATTTTTCAGTACAAATCCGAATCACAAGACCCAAATATGGTTTCTCTATTAAAAAACACCTATATTGCTTCCCGTTTTTCTATTTTTCCACATTTGCAATACAAATACAATGAAAAACTAAGTTTTTCATTGGTGTGGGAAAACCCTGCTTCCTGGACGCTCGGCTTTGCATTCGATAAACACAAAACAGATAAAGTTGATAGAGATTTAGTACTTCATTCAGATTTGCAATTGGCTTTGGTTCAGCCCAAACTAAACCGCAATCTTCGTATAGGAGCAAGGTATGTTTTTCAAACACCTAAAAAAGAAGACATTGTAACACCTGTCAAGCCAAAAAAATATTCAAAAACAACTTGGGGCATTGGTGCTGCTGCCAATATCTCTACATATCTACCAGATGAAAGTATCGGTGTGGTGGTCGAAGATGCTTATATACAATGGAACATCAAGCCTTTTTTAAGTGTGCATCGGCTATCCAATGAAAATAAAAAACTACAAGAATTTTATTTGTCTAATTTTACATTTGCCAAAGACAATAGTTTGGGATACTCGTACTACAAAAACAATGAAGCCCTTGAAATACGCTACCACCCTATTCAAAAACATTATTTTAGATTTATTTTAGGCTATGCTTCTTACAAAAAAGTAGAAAAACTGTCAAAAGGTATATTCAATTTTTATTATGGTACTCGATTGGAATATGCTTTCAATGATTACAAAGAAACACCAACAACCGCAATCGGCTACGAACAACAATACAAACACCATGGCTTGCGACTTTCTTTTGCCACAACAATGCTTTGGAATGTGAGTAAAAAATGGCAAATCGAAACAAAAATAACACCACTTACATTTTTAGCGGTTTCTACTGATTGGGAAAAAAGCGAAAGTCCTGTTTTTAACAACTCAAATGACGGACGCTGGATATTCAACAATAGCTCTTCTTTGAATCTTATGCCTGTCATTCAATTGGGTGTAAAATACCACCTGAAAACAATAAAAACAAGGTTGTAAGTGCTCTTAAACAAAAAAATCTCCTTTTGAATCAAATCAAAAGGAGATTTTTTTATAAAAAGAAAAAAATTACTTTCCGCTTTCGTCTTTTCCGTTAATCTTAATCAATTCTACATCAAAAATCAAGGTAGAAAAAGGACCGATTTCTGGACCAGCCGCCGATTCACCATAAGCCAAGTTATAAGGAACATACAAACGGTATTTTGAACCACAATTCATCAATTGTAATGCTTCTGTCCAACCTTTGATCACTTCGCCAACGCCAAATTCAATTGGTTCGCCACGTTGAACAGAGCTGTCAAACACTTTTCCGTCAATCAACGTACCATGGTAATGTGTCAAAACTTTGTCTGCTGCGATAGGTTTTGCACCAGTTCCTTGCTTGATTATTTCATATTGCAAGCCAGAAGCCGTTGTTTGAACGGTTACTTTTTTCTTATTTTCTTCTAAAAATTTTGCACCAGCTTCTTTTGCGCCAGCGAATTTTTTATCAGCTTGAGCTTTTGCATAAGCTTGAAAAATGGTTTGGGCTTTTTGAATATCCATTTTAGGCGTTCCAGCCATGGCATCAGCAAGACCTTTTTCCAATTCTTTTGTGTTCAATTCTGTAATGCCTTGTTGCTTGATGCTTCCTGCAATCAATAAACCAACAGCATAACTTGCTGAATCCATTTTCATAGTGGCATTTTGAGCTTTTGCTACATTACTTGTAAGTACTAAAAATGCTATCGCAATGTTTAAAAATTTCATGTTAAAAAGTGCCGTCGGTATTAAGCCGACATTTTAATTTTGAGATAATTTTTTTTATAAAAAAGAAAAAATACACCATTGATTGTATTTTCTTTTAAAAACGTGCAAAGTTATATATTTTTTAAAAAATAGTGTATTTTTAACTAAAAATTAATTGAGAGAAAATCCTGCTTATTACTTTTGAAAATACATTGTTTTTTATAACTATTTACCACTCTTGCAATTTTTCACCACGGAGAAACGGAGAACACTGAGTTTGACAAAAAAGTTAGCCTTTGGCTAATTTTTTTGCCTCCGTGACCTCTGTTTCTCCGTGGTAAAAAATAAAAAATCTTCGATTTTTTCGACGCTAAACAGTCACGTTTTTTTAGCTCTTTAATGTTTGCTATTGTTTTAAATGGTTCTAACTAATTGAAAACCAATACAATACAACAATTATAAACAATAGCAAAATTATTAAATTTGATAATTTGGACGCAAACAAGAGTTTCTGTCCGTAGCTAAATGGTCACAAATTTTGATAATTTCCGTCATCCGAGCCAAATGATGATCGTCGTGTTCGGCTACGAAAAGAAAAATATCACAAATGCGCATCGGCGTTTTTAATCGTGGATGCAAACCAAAACGCTCCAGCTCCGAAGCATTAATATTGGACAACAAATCTAATGTTTTTTGACGAATTGAGTAAAATTTTTCGATTAAAACACTGGTTGATGTATTGTTGTGGTTCGCTAAAAACGTTGCACCATTGGCGAGGTCAGTCGGTCGGAGTTCTTCTTTTCCCTCTAAAATGTCTTGTAAACGCCCTTGCCAAAGTGGTTCAAGATCTATCAAATGCCCTACATTTTCTTTGATTGACCAAGTATTTTTGAGGTGTTTTTGAAGTATTTCTTCCGAAATCCGAGTGATTTTATGCTCCAAACGAAGCGGTGCGCCTTCCAATCGCTCTAAAATAGAAGGAAAAACCAAGTGCGAATTGTCAAAATTAAACTTGCGTTCAAACCATTTTATTTGCTGCATACGGTATAGAATTTTTTGTAAAAATAGTTTATCAAAACATAACGACCTACTTTTTTGTTGAATATTTTTAATCGCTATGAGAGAAATTGAGAGAGTGGGAAAAAATAAGAGAATTTTAATGAAAGTAAAACAATCTATTTCTATCGTTTGGCTAAAACGTGATTTACGACTGAGAGATCACGCAGCTTTGTCTGCGGCTGTTTCGGCAGGTTTTCCAGTGCTAATTTGCTATGTTTTCGAGCCAAGTATGGCTGCGTTAGCTGATTGGGACGTACGACATTGGCGTTTTGCGATGCAGTCTTTGGAGGATATGCAAAGACTACTTTCACAACGACAATTGAAGTTGTATTGGTTTCATAATGAGGTAATTACGGTTTTTGAAGCACTAACTTCGGAGTTTGACATTAAAGGTGTTTATGCACACCAAGAAACTGGAAATTGGGCTTCTTTCCAACGAGATTTGGCTGTAATTTCTTTTTTCAAAAAAGAAAAAATTTCATTTACAGAATTTCAACAAGGTGGTGTGATTCGTGCTTTAAAAACATTGAAAGATTGGGATAAAAAATTTGAGGCTTTCATGGAAGCTCCTCTGGCTCAAATTGAACGAGGAAAATTACAAACACCTATTTTAGATGATTTATTTTATAAAAAACTACAAATCAATGATTTACACAATGATACTTTTTATAAAAATGAAAAAATACAAGTTGGAGGTGAATCATTAGCGCACGTTTTATTAGAAAAATTCATCAGCAATGAAGGCAAAGGGTACATGAAAAATATCTCAAAACCTGACAGTAGTCGCCGACATTGTTCCCGTCTTTCACCACATATTGCTTTTGGAAATCTGAGTATTCGACAAGTATATCAAGCCACAAATGAAGCATTGACAAAAGCAAAATGGACACGAGATTTGGAGAATTTCCGTAGCCGATTGTTTTGGCAATCTCATTTTATTCAAAAATTAGAGATTCGTCCAACGTATCAATTTGAAAGTGTCAGCCCTGCCTTTGCGAAAGTCTATGATGGTAGCGAAAATGAATCATTTTTGCAGGCTTGGGAAGAAGCTCGTACAGGATTTCCTTTGGTAGATGCTGCGATGAAAGCCGTTGCAGCAACAGGTTGGCTCAATTTTCGGATGCGAGCGATGTGTGTTTCGTTTCTAACGCATCATTTGGCGCAACCTTGGCAAAATGGAACGCCTCATTTGGCTAAAATGTTTTTGGATTACGAGCCAGGGATTCATTATGCACAATTTCAGATGCAAGCGGGCGTAACAGGTACAAATATTATCCGCACATACAATCCAGTGAAACAATCGCAAGACCACGACCCTGACGGTATTTTTATCAAAGAATGGTTGCCAGCGTTGCGTAATATTCCACCTACCCTACTACATGAACCTTGGAAACTCAATGCCATGGAGCAGGTTTTTTACAATTGCCAACTTGGTGTAGATTATCCGTTGCCAATCGTTCCGCCTAATCAAAACAAAGTGATTGTGGACAAACTTTGGGCATTACGGAAGTAAAGATACACAACGGATATTGGTTATTAGATATTAAAGATATTGCAAAATTTTGATTTTCAATATTTTACATAAATGTAAAATCCCAAAACCACTTTCCGACGAATATATTATCCAATTTTTACGGAAGTCATGGAAAACGAGCCACCAACGATAGTGTCATTAAAAAGAGCTACTTTTTCGTCTTTTCCTTGTAGCGCAATTGTATAAATCATTGGCAAATAATGTTCAGGCGTTGGTGCTGCGAGTTGAAATGCTTTACTATGCTTTTGGTAATTGATGAGTGGTTGATGATTTTGTTCTAAAATCATTTTTTTGAACTGAGCATCTGCCTCAATTGCCCAATCTAAGCCGTTTGGAGCATTAAAATCAGAGAAATTAGCATATTGAAAGTTATGCACCATATTTCCACTTCCAACAATCAAAACACCTTTTTTCCGTAGAACTGTCAATTGTTTTGCCAAATCATAATGATACTGAGCGTCTTTGTAATGGTCAATACTCATTTGGATAACAGGAATATTGGCTTCTGGGTACAATTGCTTCAAAACACTCCAGGTTCCATGGTCTAAACCCCAACCATTTGTAGCATGAACGTGCGTTGTGGTGATGATTTTTTGCGTTTCCTCCGCCAACCATTTTGAACCTGGCGCAGGATATTGCGCATCAAATAAAGCTTTTGGAAAACCACCAAAATCATGTATCGTTTCGGGCTGTTCCATAGCCGTTACATACGTACCTTCTGTTTCCCAATGTGCTGATATACAAAGGATTGCCTTCGGTTTGGGTATCGTTTTGACGATTTCTCTCCAACCTTTTGTGAACATATTATCTTCAAGCGCATTCATTGGCGAACCATGTCCGATGAACAGGGCAGGCATCGTTTCTTCTTGCACTTTCAGATTGTCAATTGTATTTTTAAAACCTACTAATGTCGTCATTGTCGTTAAAGCCAAGGCTGATTTTATAAAATCTTTACGTTTCATCAATTGTATTTATAATTTACTTGAATAAAGTTACAACTTAGCGTATCTTGTTTAAACACGAATTTCCACTAATTTTACTAATTACACTAATCGTGACGTTGAAAATTAAATCTAATTTCACTAATTTAATTAAAACTTCGTTTTAATTTTGTAAGTGGCTAAGTTCTTACAAATTTCGTTACAAAGATACATTGTTTAAATAAAATAAATTGATGTGTTTTAAGAAATTTGCTAAAAAAAACGTACTTTTGCGTTGAAATTCAAATAAAAATGATAGAAGAAGAAATAAACGAAAATTTAGACGACAATCAAGAAATTAACGAAGGCGAAGAAGAAGAGCTTTTTGAACATTTTCGCTTCGTTTGCGAAAAAGGTCAGACTCCGATTCGTTTAGATAAATTTTTGACAATGTTGGTCATGCGTGCGACACGCACGAGGATTCAAAATGCCATTGCAGCAGGTTCTGTTTTGGTCAATGGAAAACCCAATAAAGCGAGTTATGCTGTTCGTCCGCTTGATGTCCTTCAAGTGGTTTTACCAAAACCCGTTGAGGAACATTCTCTTGCAGCGCAAGATATTCCTTTAGACGTTGTATATGAAGACAAAGATGTTTTAGTCATCAATAAGCCGCCTAAAATGGTGGTTCATCCTGGTGTTGGCAATCCTGACGGGACATTGGTCAATGCTTTGGTCTATTATTTTAGACACAAATCACCTACACCACCTTTTGAGGAAGAAATGATTACAAGCCCAGGTTTGGTTCATCGCATTGACAAGCATACTTCGGGACTTTTATTGATTGCAAAAACTACTTTTGCACAGCAATTTTTGGCACAGCAATTCGCTGCACATACTGTTCATAGAAGGTATGTTGCCTTGGTTTGGGGTAATTTTACAGAAGACGAAGGTACTATTACCAAAAATGTTGGTCGTGACCCAAGGGATAGAATGAGAATGACGACCTTTGCGAATCCAGAAGAAGGCAAATGGGCGGTGACACATTACAAGGTTTTGGAGCGTTTTTACTACACAACACTTGTGGAATGTCGTTTGGAAACAGGGCGTACACACCAGATTCGTGTTCACATGAAATCCATCGGACACACCCTTTTCAATGATCATAAATATGGTGGAAATGAGATTTTAGCTGGTACAGTTTACTCAAAATACAAGGCATTTGTTCACAATACCTTTAAGGCATTGACTCGTCAATCGCTTCATGCTAAGGAAATTGGCTTTATTCACCCAACCACAAAAGAAGAAATGCGTTTTGATTCTTACTTGCCAGAAGATATGAAGGCTGGTATTCAAAAGTGGCGTAGTTATTACCACAATCGCAAGCAATTGGTCGGAATGCACGACGAACTTACTTGGGTGGACGATGATAATTTGATGGCAGGTGTTAAGTTGAAATAAAAATTAGTTTTTTCTAAAATTAATCATATTTTTGTATTCAAAATGGTATTTTATGAGAATAAAAAAACTAATACTTAAAAATTTTAGGCAATTTGAAAACCTCGAATTGGATTTTACCGACGAAAACGGAAAAATTTTAGATGTCGTTGTGTTCGCAGGTGTGAATGGCAGCGGAAAAAGTACCATTTTGAATTTTTTGAGTGAGGTGTTTATTACTGCTATAGAGTATAAGGGTATTTTACGAGAAGAGCCTGAGTTTTTAGTTGAGTTTGAACTTTTTAACACCAAATTTGAAGAGGAAAATAAAGAATTGCTTGACTTTTATAGAGAGAAAGAGAATGAAAACATAACGAAAAACGTATCCTTTTCAACACTTGGAATCAAAGATTCGACTTATTCTAATAAACTTCGTGAAATTGATATTTCATTAGACCATTTTTTAACTCTTGAAGGAAATAAAATTGGAAACCAATTGGCTTTTTTAAAAAACAGAGGAGAATTTTTACACAAGAGTGGTTTTAGCGGTGAAAATATTGATTTTAAAGCGACAGAAGCAAATATTTTAAAAAAAATCCAATCTATTGTTTTTAAAGATAAACACCAAGCACCATTTACAGTTATTCAAAATACGATTGATGCACTAAATAATGCTTTGAAAATTTTGAAAATAAATACTCGTTTGACCGATATTGAGTCAGAACGTCTTGTTTTTTCCAACGGAACAAAAAATAATTTGACTTACGAAGACCTTTCCAATGGTGAAAAACAGCTTTTTTTTCAAATTTTCACTCTGCATAATCTTCATTTGAACAATGGAATCTTACTCATTGACGAACCCGAAGATGCCATGCACCCAACTTGGCAACGAGAAATTTTGAATGTTTATAAAAACATAGGTACTGATAATCAAGTATTTGTAGCGACACATTCTCCGCATATTTTATCTTCCGTGAAGCCAGAATCTTTGTTTGTGCTAAATATTGACGAAGAAACGGGCAAAATCAAAGCGTTTAATATGGCAAAAGAACGCAAAAACACCAAAGGTTTAGACCTGGCATGTAAAATAAAAAAAAAAGTTTCCGCTAAAAATGTTACCTTAGAGTCGCAAAACATTCTAACTTAACAAATCAGGCAGAAACTAATGAACAA